>JBHIDD010000058.1:0-11417 GCA_046759925.1 Kiloniellaceae bacterium | reverse complement strand
ATGCGTTAACCGCCCCGAATCGCCTGTTTCTGCGAAAGATTCACAGGCTCTCAGTCCACCCATCCGCGCTCGAGGTAAGCCGTGCCGGCGACCGTGCTGACCGACAGATGGGCGCGATAGCCGGCACCGTTTTCGGCCGAGTAGACGTGCGCCGTCGCGTGCGGGCGCGGCTCGTCGGCGTGCGCGACCAGGGCCTCCCGGAGAACCCGCCCGTGCAGCCAGGACGGCACCTCGAGGCCCAGGACGTGAAGCGCCGTGGGCAGGACGTCGACGAGCCCCGTCGGCAGAGCCGAAACCCGCTCGCGTAGAAAGGCGTCGCCGTCGGCGGCAAACCAGGTCGCGAGCTCGATCGGATGCAGGCCGCCATGCAAGCCCCCGCCGGCCGGATAGTCGGAGTCATGCCGGCAGGATCCCGGCAGCCCGTAGCGGTTGCGGGCGTCATCGCTGCGCAGCACCAGGCCGATATCGGGCGCCCGGGGATGGTCGATTCCGACTTGGCGGTGCGTGAGGGCGTTGCGCCCGTCCCGGGTCAACACCGGGCCGCACCAGGGCCGACTCTGCAGCCAGCGGACGACGGCCTCGCGGAGCCCCGGGTCCGAGTCGCGCACGTAGATGCCGCCGGCGTTGCCCAGGACGAGGGCCAGCTCCGCGCCCTCGCCGACGGTCGCGCCGACCGTGAAGCCAGCCTCGGTCAGCTTGGCGCGCAGGTCGATCGGCGCGCCGGCAACCGTCAGTTGACCGTGATCCGAGACGGTGATGATCTGCAGGCGATCCCCCGTGTCGGAGGCAGCGCGCCAGGCAAGGATGCGGCCGAACTCGGCGTCGGCGTGGCGGAGCGCGGCCAGGTTCTCCGCCGTGCCGATGCCCCGGTGGTGGTAGCTATTGTCGGGCTCGCACAGCCAGAGGATCGTCGTCTCGGGCGCGAGCCGCGGTTCCACGTAATCGAGGTAGGCATCGGTCGCATAGCTGAGCCAGGTGAGCGACGGTATCTCGTGCGCGGGGATCGGCCCGATCCGGTCGATCACGGCGTCGATCCGCCCGGCCGGCACCGAGGCGTCGGGGCGGTGCAGGGAGAAGCGGAAACCGCCCAGCCGCTCCGCCTTGTGGTGCAGCATGCGCGTGCCGCCCGGCGTGCCGGTGCCGATCACCGCCAAGCGCATGCCGTGGTCCGCCAGGATTTCGCCGAGCACCGGGACGTCCACCAGCCTGCCGCCCAGTCGCCGATCGCCGGCCGCCAACGCGGTCTCGTCGCCGGTATCGAACAGCTTTCCCGGGGCGGCTACGGGGTCCATGAACTTGTTGCCGACGATGCCGTGGCGGCTCGGATAGCAGCCGGTCACGAGCGCCGACTGGTTGACGCGGGTCTCCGTCGGAAAGGTTGCCCGGCTGTGGGAAAAGCGAACGCCGGCATCGGCAAAAGCCGTCAAATTCGGCATCAGCTCCGGCGTGACCATGTCCGGCCGCAGGGCGTCGAAGGCGACGATCAGGATTCGTGGGCCCGCGTCAGGCACGATCCGGTCTCCCCTCAGTCCCCGAAACAATGCGAGGGAAACGGCGAACAGGCGGCCGGCCGACAGCACCGTCCAGCCGGCCGGCCTCGCGCCGGGACATCATGACACGGTGCGCGCATTCCTCGGGTTATATACCGGGGCCCGGCCTTAAGCGGGACTTTTCCTTTGGCGTGCCGGACCGCGCGCGCCATAGCTCGACCACGCCTCGACCCAGAGCTCGACCACGCCTCGACGGCGGGCCGCGCCCGGATCGAGCGGATCAAATGGCCGCGGAGCGAAAAAGGGTCGGAGCGCAAGACGCCGGTCCCTCGATGTTGGGCGCCCGCGCCGTCGAGGACCTTCGGCTTAATCCATGCCCCGTCGAGGACCTTCAGGCGAGACCCTGACGGCCCGCCCGGTTTGCACCGATCGTTCGGCTGCGTCGGCCAGGATCAGGGCCCGGCGGCCGTCCTCGGGCCCGACCATGGGCGGCGTCCCGGCCTCCAGACAGTCGAGGAAATGATCCAGTTCCGCCCGATAGGCCTCGGCGTAGCGTTCGAGGAAGAAATGCAGCGGCTTGTCGGTGGTCGTGCCGCCCGCATCGGTGCGCTCGAGCGCGGTCGGGGTCCGGTTGGCGGCGCGCAACATGCCGCCTGCGCCGAACGCCTCGATGCGCTGGTCATAGCCGTAGACCGCCCGCCGGCTGTTGCTGATCTGGCACAGGGCGCCCTCCGCCGTCTTCAAGGTGACGGCGGCGGTGTCCACGTCGCCGGCCTCGCCGATGGCCGGGTCAATGAGGCAGCTCGCGGCGGCGAAGACCTCCACCGGCTCGGCCCCCAGCAGCCAGCGGGCCATGTCCAGGTCGTGGATCATCATGTCGCGGAACAGCCCGCCGGAGCCGCGGATATAATCGAGCGGCGGTGGTCCGGGATCGCGGCTGGTGATCGCGACCAGTTCGATCCGGCCGACGGCGCCGTCCCGGATCGCCGCATGCAGGGCCGCGAAATCGGGATCGAACCGGCGGTTGAAACCGACCGCCATGGTCGTGCCCGCCGCCGCCACGATCTTCAGCACGGCGTCGACCCGGGCGATGTCCAGGTCGATGGGTTTCTCGCAGAGTATCGCCTTGCCGGCCCGGCACGCGGCTTCGATCAATGCCGCGTGGGTGTCGGTGGACGAGGCGATGATCACCGCGTCGACGGCCGGATCGCCAAGCGCGGTCTCGGCGTCGCTCACGCGCCCGCCGTGTTTCTCGGCCAGCGCCCGGGCGGCGGCCGCGTTCACGTCGACCACGTGGGCCAGTTCCGCGCGGTCGTTCAGGGCGAGGTTGGCGGCGTGGATTTTGCCGATGCGTCCCGCGCCGAACTGACAAATCCGGATCATCTCTCCTCCATCGCGGGCCGGCCCAAATCCTGCTCAAAGCCGCCTGGCCGACCGCCCGGAAAATATTTATTCCCGTTCTAAACATAAATAGAACACATTTTATTGTCCCTGACAGCGTTGTCGCGGCCGCCCGGCTGCGCCGACCGCCCGACGATCGGGGGACTGCCGCGGGGCGGAACCGCAACCCGGCGCTGCAAGGCGCCGGGGTCGGGCGACGGTCACTCCCGGCGGGTGCCGACCCAGTTTCGGGTCTTTGCGGAGGCCGCGATCGCGTGGATCACCCGTTCGATCCCGAGGGCGTCGTCGAAGTCGGGATACAGGGGTTCCAGCCCGGCCAGGCCATTCAGCAAATGGGCGACCTCGACCACTTTTTGCTCGTTGAACCCGAGACCATGCCCGGGGGCGGGACAGAACTGGCCATAGGGTGGATGCTGTGGCCCGGTCAAAATGGTGCGGAAGCCCTGATCGGCCGCCGTTTCGTCGGCCCGGAACAGCCGCAGCTCGTTCATACGCTCCTGGTCGAAGGCGATGGCGCCACGGGTGCCGTTCACCTCCCAGGCGAGATGGTTCTTCCGGCCCCAAGCGATTCGGCTCGAGGCGAAGGTTCCGGTCACGCCATTGGCGAAGCGGACCAGGGCGCTTGCCATGTCCTCGTTTTCCACCGGACCGGTTTCGCCCGGGCGTCCCGGAATCGGACGCCGTTTGTACACGGTTTCCGTTTGCCCGCAGACCGCATCCACCGGACCGACCAGATATTGCGCCACGCTGATCAGATGGCTGGCCAGGTCGCCGAGCGTGCCGGTCCCTGCGTCCTCGACCCGGCAACGCCACGTCCGGGGCCGGTCGGGGCCGGCCATGTAGTCCTCGTCGCAAACGCCGCGGAAACTCACGATCTCGCCGATCTCACCCGCCTCGATCAGACGCCTGGCGTAGCCGACAGCCGGGTTCCTGAGGTAACTGTATCCAACCAGGGTCTTCACGTCGGCCCGGGCCGCGGCTGCGGCCATTTCGGTCGCATCGGCAAGGGTGAGCGACATCGGTTTTTCGCAGTAAACGTGTTTGCCGGCCGAAATCGCCGCCAACGCCATGGCCTTGTGCAGCGCGTTCGGGGCGGTGATGACGACCACATCGACCGCCGGATCCACGACCAGCACGCGCCAGTCGTCGGTCCAGCGCTTGAAGCCGAACTGGTCCGCCAGCTTCTCGGCGGCCTCGGCGTCGATGTCGCACAGCAGCTCCAGCTCCGGGCGCAGCGGCGGCCCGAAGACGGCCGTCACCGAGCCGAAGGCCAGGGCACAGCACTTGCCCATGAACCCCGTCCCGATCAAACCGACGGCGACCCGTTCCATCCGCTCCATCCTTTACCGTGGCTGGAGTTATTTACCGCAAACCATCGGATCCGGCACGGGGGATTTGCGCCGGCGCTTCCCGCTCGTGCGCGAAAATCCGTGATTTGTCGCGGCCCTTGCCCGGGCGATCCGGGCCCGAAATCCGCCTCATAGCCCAAAGCCCCTTGGCGGGGCGCAGGATTTCCGGGAAACTGGAATGTCCGTTACGGATTTGCAGGAGTTCGGTGAGGGCATTCCATGGCAACCGCGGCAAGACCACCTCCCCCGCCGCAGTCCTACCTCGACCTCAGGGCGGCGATTTCGATTCAACATCCGAAGCTGAGCAAGCGCCTCAAGCAGATTGCCGAATTCGCGCTGGCGAATCCCAATGACATGGCGCTGGAGACCGTCGCGCAGATTGCCCAACGGGCGCAGGTTCAGCCGTCCAGCCTGGTTCGTTTCGCCAAGGCGCTCGGCTACGACGGCTTCAGCAACATGCAGCGGGTCTTCCGCGGCCGGCTGGTCGACCGGCACCCGAGCTATGCCGAGCGGATCAAGGCGCTCAAGAACCGGGGCAATGACAAGTCGATGACGCCGGTGGCGCTGCTCGACAGCTTTGCCGAGGCCGCGATCCACGCCCTGCACCACCTGCGGGAGGGCACCCGTCCGGATTTGCTGGCGCAGGCGATCGACTTACTGGTGCAGGCACGGACGGTGCACGTCGTCGGACAACGGCGGTCCTTTCCGGTGGCCGCCTATCTGGCTTACGCCCTGAGTCAGCTCGAGCGACAGGTCACCCTGATCGACAGCGTTGGCGGCATGGCCCTTGAACAGGCGCGCGCGATTTCCAAGGACGACGCGCTGATCGCCGTCAGCTTCCGGACCTATTCGCCCGACACCCTCGGAGTCGTCCAACTCGCCCGGGAATATCGGGCCTCGATCGTCGCCATCACCGACGGCCCCTTGAGCCCTCTCGCCGCCCTGTCGGACGTCTGCCTCGAGGTGGAAGAGGCCCAGGTCCAGGCGTTCCGCGCCTTGTCGGCCACCATGTGCCTGGCCTTGGCATTGGTGGTCAGCCTGGGACACCGTCTGGGGGAGGCCGCCGGTCCGGAAGGGGCTTCGGGCGCCGACGATCTTTGACGGACACCCGGCACCGACGGCGCCGATTCGCGCCGCGTCGAAACACCCGTATCTCGGCTTGTCCCTGCGGCCCGGTCCCGCCGACCAAGACCTTCGCGGCCACTTGCACCGCGACCCCCACCGCATCCTCCCCGGCGCGGTCCCCGGCGCTTGCTTTCCGAAACCCAGGATGTAAATTTGTCTTTCCTCTCCCGGGGTTAGATAGAATTTTTGTTTCACCTTGGCCCGCCGTCCTCGGGGAATACCGCCGTCCGATTCCGGCGCGGCCGGGACATAAGGAAACGAGTCCATGTCCTTACACATCACCGCCCACCGCGACGGCTTCGGCCCGGGGCTGACCATGGTGACCCGCTTCGACGAAGCCGAAGACAACACCGGGATTGCCTTCGGCGTGTTGAACCTGTCGGCGGGAAAAACCTACGACCGGACGACCGAACACGAATCGGCCTTCCTGCTGATGAAGGGCGAGGCCGAGGTCGCCCTCGGCGGCCGGAAGGTCGAATTCGAGCGACAATCGATCTTCGACGAGCCGCCCAGCTGCCTCCATGTGGCAGCCGGTGAACCGATCGTCCTGGCGTGCCGGACCGACTGCGAATGGACCCTCTACGGCGCGGAAAATGCCCGCCGCTTCGCGCCCCGGGTGTACCCGCCCGAGCAGGTGCCCAACGAACACCGCGGCAAAGGACAGGTCGACAACGCCTGTTATCGTTTCGTGCGCACGATATTCGACGGGCGCAACAGCGATTCCAATGCGGAACTGGTCCTCGGCGAAGTCGTGACCATGCCGGGGCGCTGGTCCAGCTATCCGCCGCACCACCATCCGCAGCCCGAAATCTACCATTACCGTTTCACCAAGCCGCAAGGATACGGACACGCCGAGCTCGGCGAGAACGTGCTGAAGGTCAGGCAATACGACACCGTGAAGATCTTGCACGGCCATGACCACGCCCAGTGCGCGGCACCGGGTTACGGCATGTACTATGCCTGGGTCATCCGGCATCTCCCCGGCAACCCTTACACGGTCCCCGAGTTCACCGCGGAACACCGGTGGGTCATGGACGAGGACGCCGGCTTCTGGCGCCCCGCGGATTTGGACTGATCGTGGATCCGGACCGATGACGGCGCAGCCGCTGGATGTGATTTGTATCGGTCGCGCCTCGGTCGATCTTTACGGCATCCAGGTTGGCGGCCGGCTGGAGGACATGGCCAGCTTCGCCAAATACCTCGGCGGCTGTCCCGCCAACATCTCGGTGGGCGCCGCGCGGCTGGGCCTGAAATCGGCCCTGATCACCCGGGTCGGGGCGGAACATATGGGCCGGTTCATCCGCGAACAGCTCGAACGGGAAGGTGTCGATGTCTCAAAGGTCGTCACCGATCCCGACCGCCTGACCGCCCTGGTGCTTCTGGGCATCCGCGACCGGAAAACCTTCCCGCTCATTTTCTATCGGCAGAACTGCGCGGACATGGCGCTCTGCGAAGACGACATAGATCCGGAGTTCATTGCCGGCGCCCGGGCCGTCGTGGTGACCGGGACGCACTTTTCCACCCCAACCGTGGCGGTGGCCAGCCGGCGGGCGATGACGCTGGCCCGGGAGTCCGGCGGCAAGGTCGTTTTCGACATCGATTACCGGCCGGTGCTATGGGGTTTGACCGGCCACGGCCTGGGCGAAGAGCGCTTCGTCGCCGACCAGGCGGTGACGGCACACCTTCAGGACATCATGCCCCACTGCGACCTCATCGTCGGCACCGAAGAGGAACTGCACATCGCAGGGGGCACCACCGACACCCTGGGGGCGATCCGCAAGGTGCGGGAACTGAGCGACGCGTTGATCGTCTGCAAGCGTGGGCCCATGGGCTGCGCCGCGTTTCCCGCCGACATTCCCGACACCCTGGACGACGCCGTCACCGGGCCGGGGTTTCCCGTGGATGTGTACAACGTCCTTGGGGCGGGCGATGCTTTCATGAGCGGCTTCCTGCGCGGTTGGCTGCGCGACCTCCGGCTCGAGGAATGTTGCCGTTACGCCAATGCGGCCGGGGCCTTCGCCGTTTCCCGTCACGGCTGCGCGCCGGCGATTCCCAGTTGGGCCGAGCTGGACCACTTCCTGATACGGGGCAGCGAACACCGCGAACTGCGGTTCGACGCGGCGCTCAACCGGTTGCACTGGGCGACCACGCGGCCCTGTGACTGGCCCGAAGTCTGCGCCATGGCCTTCGACCACCGCAGTCAATTGCAAGCCTTGGCCGACCGGCACGGCGCCGATCACGCCCGGATCGGCGCCTTCAAAATGCTTGCCCTGCGCGCGGCCCGACAGGCCACAGGGGGCGAAAAATACTTCGGCATCCTGGTCGACGGCCGCTTTGGCCGCGACGCATTGGACGCGGCGACCGGAACCGGCTGCTGGATCGGACGCCCGATCGAGCTGCCGGGCGCCATCCCCCTGCGCTTCGAGGGCGGACGGGACGCCGCGGTCATCCTGGCGGAATGGCCCCTCGAGCACGTGGTCAAGTGCCTGGTCTTCTACCACCCCGATGACGACCCGGCCCTGCGCGCGGAACAGGAGGGCCAAGTCGCGAGCCTTCAGGAGGCCTGCCGGGCGACCCGTCACGAGCTGCTGCTCGAGGTGATCGCCGGCAAGTCCGGCGATGTCGAGTCCGACACCGTGGCGGCCGTGCTCAGCCGGTTTTACGACCTGGGCGTTTATCCGGACTGGTGGAAGCTGGAGGCGCCGGCCGATGCCCGCACCTGGGCCAACATCTCGGGCGTGATCAAGGCGCGGGATCCCTATTGCCGCGGCGTTCTCCTGCTCGGACTGGACGCGCCGGCGGAACGGCTCGAGGCCGCCTTCGCCCTGGCGGCCGCCCAGCCGTTGTGCAAGGGTTTCGCCGTGGGCCGGACGATCTTTGGCGCGGTCGCCGAAGACTGGTTCGGCGGCCGTCTCGACGATGCCGGGGCCGTCGATCGCATGGCGCGCAACTACCGCCGGCTTATCGACACCTGGCGTGCGTACCGCCCGGCCCCCTAAAGCGGCGTGATAAAGCGGAGGGATTCGCGCAATGACTACCATCCGCCTGACCATGGCCCAGGCCTTGGTCCGTTACCTCACGGCCCAGAAGGTCGATCTCGACGGTGAGGTTCAGCCGCTGATCGCGGGCGTCTGGGCCATCTTCGGCCACGGCAACGTGGCGGGTCTTGGCGAAGCGCTCTACCATGCTCGGGACGCCCTGCCGACCTATCGCGCGCACAACGAACAGGCCATGGCCCTTGCGGCCATCGGCTTCGCCAAAGCCAACAACCGCCGTCGGCTGATGGCGTGCACCAGCTCCATCGGGCCGGGCGCCACCAACATGGTGACCGCCGCGGCGGTGGCCCACGTCAACCGCCTGCCGGTGCTCTTGCTGCCGGGAGACGTCTTCGCCAACCGGCGGCCGGACCCGGTGTTGCAGCAGATCGAGGACTTCGACGACCCGACCGTGACGGCCAACGACTGTTTCCGCCCGGTGTCGCGCTACTGGGACCGTATCACCCGGCCGGAGCAACTGCTGAGCAGCCTGCCGCGGGCCATGGCCGTCCTGACCGATCCGGCGGACTGCGGCCCGGTCACCCTGGCCCTGTGCCAGGACGTGCAGGCCGAAGCTTACGACTTCCCCGAGGGGTTCTTCGCCGAACGCGTCCACCGCCTGCGCCGGCGGGGACCGGACGAGGCCGAACTGGCGCAGGCGGCCGCCGTTCTCCTGGGCGCGTCGAAGCCCCTGATCGTGGCCGGGGGCGGGGTCCATTATTCGCTCGCCACCGCAACGCTCGCCGACTTCGCCGCCCGCCACAAGATACCGGTCGCCGAGACCCAGGCGGGGAAGGGGGCGCTCACCTGGGATCACCCCATGTCGGTCGGCAGCATCGGCGTCACCGGCAGCAGCGCGGCCAATGCGCTCGCCACCGAAGCCGACGTGGTCCTGGCCGTCGGCACGCGCCTGCAGGACTTTACCACCGGGTCCCGGGCCCTGTTCCGCAACCCGGACCGGAGCCTGATCCAACTCAACGTCGCGGCCTTCGATGCCGGCAAACACGGCGCCCTGCCTTTGGTCAGCGACGCGAAACTGGGGCTCGAGGCGATCGGCGCGCGCATCGGCGCGTGGCGCGCGCCGGACGCCTGGTCGGCGAAGGCCGCCGAGGAAATGGCCACCTGGAACCGGCACGCCGATGCCGCCATGGCGCCGACCAATGTGGAACGGCCCTCGGACGCGCAGGTTCTCGGCGCCGTCGGTCGCCGGGCGGGGCCGCAGGACGTGGTGGTCTGCGCGGCGGGCGGGCTGCCCGGCGAACTGCACAAGCTCTGGCGGACCCGAACGCCCGGCGCCTACCACCTGGAATACGGCTATTCCTGCATGGGCTACGAGATTGCCGGCGGGCTTGGCGTCAAGATGGCGATGCCCGAGCGCGAGGTCACCGTGGTGCTCGGCGACGGCAGCTACCTGATGATGAATTCCGAGATCGCCACCTCCGTGTTGCTCGGCTGCAAGCTCATCATCGTCGTGTTCGACAATCGGGGCTTCGGCTGCATCGACCGGCTGCAGCGCGCCTGCGGCGGCGCGTCCTTCAACAACCTGTTCGACCATGTCCGGCAGAAACACGACCTGCGGATCGACTTCGCGGCCCATGCCGCCAGCCTGGGCGCCGCATCGGAAAAGGTCGCCGGCATCGCCGAGCTCGAGTCCGCCCTGGCCCGGGCGCAGGCCTCGGACCAGACCTACGTCATCGTCATCGACACCGATCCCCGGATCAGCACCGAGGCCGGCGGCGCCTGGTGGGATGTGGCGGTGCCCGAAACATCGACCCGGGAAGCGGTCCGCGCGGCGCGGGCCGGATACGAATCGGCCGTCCGGCACCGGGCCCCGTGAGCCGGCTGTCCCATGGCCGTCCGAATCGGCGTCAACCCCATCGGCTGGAGCAACGACGACATGCCGGAACTCGGCGGGGACATCCCGCTGGAGGTGTGCCTGGCCGAAGCCCGTCAGGCCGGATACGCCGGGATCGAACTCGGCAACAAGTTTCCCCGCCAGGGGGATCTCCTGAAAGCCGTCATGAACAAGCACGGCCTGAAGCTGATTTCCGGCTGGTACGGCGCGCAGCTGTCGGAGCGGACGGCCGAGCAGGAAATCGCGGCGATGGCGGACCACCTGAACCTGCTGCAAACCATGGGCTGTCCGGTCATGGTCTTCGCCGAGACCTCGAACGCCGTCCACGGCAACCGCGCCCGGCCGGTTTCCGAACGCCCGGTCCTTCCGCAGGGCGCCTGGGCGGCATTCGGCGCCCGCCTGACCGCCGTCGGGGATTACCTGGCAGAGCGCGGCATGAAGCTCGCCTACCACCATCACATGGGGACGGTGATCGAAACCGCGGACGAGATCGACCGCCTGATGGACCTGACCGGGGACTCGGTGGGCCTGCTGATCGACACGGGCCACGCCACCTACGCCGGGGCCGATCCGCTCTTCGTCGTGCAGCGCCATGCGCGGCGCGTCGTCCACGTCCACTGCAAGGATGTTCGCGCGGCGCAACTGGAGGCCGCGCGCGCCCGGAACGACAGTTTCCTGGACGCCGTCGTGGCGGGGGTTTTCACGGTGCCCGGCGACGGCATGGTGGATTTCCCTGCCGTGCTTTCGGTCCTCGGGCGCGCCGGCTACGACGGCTGGCTCGTCGTCGAGGCGGAGCAGGACCCGGCGAAGGCCAACCCGCTCGCCTACGCCACCATGGGATTTACCAACCTCCGCGATGCCGCCGGGCGCGCCGGCCTGCTATGACCGGGCCAACGCATCCCGGGTTCCGGCCCTCTATCGCGGAATCCGGGTCGCGCCGGTCCGGCTCGGAAGAGATAAGTAGAGCGTCCACTTGTCTTGTCCCCTTGTCTTGAGAGATAAGTATAGTGTCCCCTTATCTCCCCTTCCCGTGAGGTGCGCCGGGACGACCGGAGGCGGGACGTGAACTTCCAAGCCGAACCGCTCTGCCGCCTGGTGGGAGAAATCTTCGAAGCATCCGGGTGCTCGCGCGACGAAAGCGCGCGGATCGCCGGCTATCTCG
>JBHIDD010000057.1:0-11439 GCA_046759925.1 Kiloniellaceae bacterium | reverse complement strand
ATGTGCGGCTCAGGCATGAAGGCGGCCATGCTGGCGCACGACCTGATCGCCGCCGGGACCGGCGAGGTCATGGTCGCCGGCGGCATGGAGTCCATGACCAACGCGCCCTACCTTTTGCCCAAGGCGCGCGGCGGCTACCGCATGGGTCATGGGTCCGTGGTCGACCACATGTTCCTCGACGGCCTGGAGGACGCCTATGACAAGGGCCGGCTCATGGGCACCTACGCCGAAGATACCGCCCAGCACTATCAGTTCACCCGAGACGCCCAGGACGACTTCGCGATCCGCTCGCTCAAGCGCGCCCAGGCGGCCACCGAGGACGGCACCGCGGCGCGCGAGATCGTTTCCGTGACGGTCAAGGCGCGCAAAGCCAAGGCCACGGTGGCGCAGGACGAGCAGCCCCGCAAGGCCAACCCGGACAAGATCCCGAAGCTGAAAGCCGCGTTCCGCGAGGGCGGCACGGTGACCGCCGCCAACTCCAGCTCGATCTCCGACGGGGCGGCGGCGCTCGTGCTCATGAAGCTCTCGGAGGCCGAGAGACGGGGCCTCGCCCCGCGCGCGGTGATCCGGGGCCACGCCAGCCACGCCCAGGAGCCGGCCTGGTTCACCACCGCGCCCATCGGGGCGATCACCAAGCTGCTCGACAAGGTCGGCTGGCGCGCCGAGGAGGCCGAGCTCTACGAGATCAACGAGGCCTTCGCCGTGGTCACCATGGCCGCCATGCGCGACCTCGATCTGCCGGCCGACAAGGTCAACGTGCACGGCGGGGCCTGCGCGCTCGGCCATCCGATCGGCGCCTCGGGCGCGCGCATCCTGGTCGCCCTGTTGAACGCCCTGGAAAAATACGACCTGACGAAAGGCGTCGCCGCGCTCTGCATCGGCGGCGGGGAGGCCACCGGCATGGCCGTGGAACGGCCGCACTGATGGCTGGCCGGCGAGGGCGCTGATAATGAAACCCGCCTGCCCGCAGGACATCCTCCCGATCAACGGGGTGGCCTGCCGGCCGATGGAAGCCCACTTCCAGATCGTGTGAGCGTGCCGAGCGTTCTGATCACCGGCGCCAACCGCGGGATCGGGCTGGAATTCGCCTGCTCGTTTGCCGACGACGGCTGGACCGTGCACGCCTGCTGCCGGCAGCCGGACAAGGCCCAGGATCTAAAGCAGCTTCGTGACGGCTCGGTCGGAAACGTGGCGCTGCACCGGCTCGACGTGACCGACGGCCTGAAGGTGGCGAGCCTTGCGCGCGAGCTGGCCGAGGAGCCCATCGACGTCCTGGTCAACAACGCGGGGATCTACGGGCCCAGGACGGGCTTCGGTGAAACCGATTACGACCAATGGGTGCCGGTCCTCGCGGTCAATACCTTGGCGCCCATGCGCCTGGCCGAGCGCTTCGTCGAGCACGTCGCTAGAAGCGAGCGCAAGCTGATCGTCAATATCTCGAGCCGCATGGGCTCGATCGCCGAAAACACGGGCGGCGGCGCCTATATCTATCGCTCTTCCAAGGCGGCGCTGAACATGGTCGCCAAGGGCCTCGCCGTCGACCTGGCCCCGCGCGGCATCACCGTGGTGGTGTTCCACCCCGGCTGGGTCAAGACCGACATGGGCGGACCGCGCGCGGCGATCGCGCCGGCCGAAAGCGTGGCCGGCATGCGCGCCGTGATCGACCGGATCACGCCGGCGGACAGCGGCCGATTCTTCAACTTCGACGGCCGCGAGGTGCCCTGGTAGGGGCGGGCGGGACCGCCGCGCCCGACCCATCCGCCAAAGCCCGTTGCGCAGCCGGAGCAGCGCCGCCGCCGGGGCCCGGCGCGAACAAGGGCGTGCGGCTACCGGCGCGGGATTTCAGTCGGGCTCAGCAGGGACGTGGGGCGTCTCGGGTTCGCCCGCCAACGGCAGCGACAAGGTGAAGCGCGAGCCGTTGCCCGGCACGCTGGAGACCGAGATGTCCCCGCCCATGGCGCGCGCCAGATCCCGCGAAATGGCCAAGCCCAGGCCGAGGCCCGAGACGCCCGGCGCCGGCTCGCGCGGGCTCACGCGGTAGGCGGGCTCGAAGATCTTCTTCTGATCTTCCTCGGAAATGCCGATGCCGGTGTCCCAGACCACGATGTGGAGCCTGTTTGCCGGCCCGACCAGCGTCTCGAGTCCGACCGAGCCGCCGGCCGGGGTGAATTTCACGGCGTTGTTGAGCAAATTGACCAGGATCTGCGTGCAGGCCAGGCGGTCGGCGATGACCCGGCCGCCCGCCATGGGGCCGACCCGGCCGATGTCCACCTCGGCGGCCTTCGCGGCCAGCGCCACGATGGCCTTTGCCTTGGCCGCCACGGCGCCGACGTGGACGATCTCGGAGGCGAGCGGGTCCCGGCCCGCGGGGCGTCCGGCGTGTTCCAGTTGGGCGACCAGTTGGTCCATGTGGCGACCGGCCTCGTGGATGGTCCGGAAGCAGTCGAGGTAGCGTTCGCCGAGCTCGCCGAAAACCTTCTTCAGCGCCAGATCGGCATAGCCCGTGATGGCGTTGAGCGGCGTGCGCAGCTCGTGGGCCGTGCGGGCCAGGGGGGCCTGGTCGATCCCCGGCTCCGCCGTGGCGCGCGACAGCCGCCAGGACAGATCCTGCTGCCGCAGCAAGGCCTCTTCCAGGGCGGTGACGAGCGCCCGGCCGTCCTCGGGCGCCAAGTTCCGGGGCGCGCCGGCGGGCGGAACCGCGGTCGCGGTGCCGCGGTAGCCGGCGAAGCGGCCGCTCGTCTCCTCGAAGTAGGGAACGCCGCTTAGGTGATAGGCGACTTCCCGGTTATCCGCGCCGGCCATGAGGAAAACCGCTGTGCGGAACGGCCGGCGTTCCTCGATCGCGGCCTCGGCCTGCTGCTCCCGGCCGCCGCCCCGCTCGAATCGGCCGAGGCTGAGCATCGGCCGGCCGACCAGCACCTGCGCCGGGATGCCCAGGTTGAGCGCGATCGGCGAGGAGGCGTAAGTCAGGTTCAACCGGGCATCGGTTTCCCACAGCCAATCGACCGCCGAGCGGAGGAAATCCTCGTAGCGGCCGCCCACTCTTGCGAGCTGCCGCTGCGGCGCCGCGGACGCCTCTTGGGTCGCGAGGCGCCGGATTGCGCCGCTTGGGTCGTTATGCTGCTCGGTCGCCGACATCCGGTGGCCCTGCAAGTGGATTCGTCTGCGCCTCGGCCGGTTCCAAGGCGCGGCTCATGGCTCCGGAAGTATAGGAGACCGGCCGGGGGCCGACAATGTAAAGCGATGGCGGAAATCGTGCCTTGGCCGCCATCCAGCGGGCCGGTCGGCCAGCCGCCGCCGGGGCCTCGACGGCGGCTCTGGGCGGGGCCGGCGGAATGGTCTAAGCTCGCGCGCCCCGTTGCTTTCATTCGGAACCCGCCGATGGCCGGACCGATCGAGTTCTACTTCGATTTTTCCAGCCCCTATGGCTACCTCGCCGCGCACCGGATCGGTGACATCGCGGCGCAGCACGGGCGCGCGGTCGCCTGGAAGCCCTTCCTCTTGGGCGTGGTCTTCAAGACGACCGGGCAGCGGCCGGTGGTCGAGGTGCCCATGAAAGGCGACTACGCGGTCCACGACCTGGCGCGCTCGGCCCGGCTGCTGGATGTCCCCTTCACCCTGCCGGAGCCGTTTCCCTTCATGTCGGTTGCGGCCTGCCGGGCCAGCTACTGGCTCATGGACCAGGATGCCGGGGCGGCCGAGGAGCTGATCATGGCGCTCTATCACGCGGCCTTCGGGGCGGGCCGGGACATCAGCGGCGCGCCGACCGTGGCCGAGGTCGCGGCCGGGCTCGGTCATGACGAGGACCAGGTCCTGGCGGCGCTGGGCGACCCGGCGGTCAAGGCGCGGCTGAAGACCGAGGTCGGCGCGGCGATCGAGAAAGGGGTCTTCGGCTCGCCCTTCATGATCGTGGACGGCGAGCCCTTCTGGGGCCACGACCGGCTCGACGAGGTCGGCATCTGGCTCGAGACCGGCGGCTGGTAACCCGCCACCCTCAGGGCCCGGCGAGGATTTCCCGGTAGAGGCCCATGTCGATGTTTCCGCCGGAGAGCACGAGCCCGACCTTCCGGCCGGCCATCTTGTCCTTCTCGTTGAGCAGCGCGGCAAGCGGCGCGGCACCGGCGCCTTCGGCCACGTTGTGGGTATCGGTGAAGTAGGCGCGCATGGCCGCCTTGATCTCGTCTTCCGAGACCGTGACCACGCGCGCGCAGCCCTTCAGGATGGTCTGCAACGCGTCCTTATCCGGCACCCGGACCGCGACGCCGTCGGCCAGCGTATCGGCGGACTCGGTCGCAACCGGCCGCCCGGCCGCGAAGGACAGGGCGTAGGTCGCGGCCTTTTCCGCCACCACGCCGACGATCTCGGTCTTGTGGCCGAGCGCGTCGCGCACGGCGATCATGCCGCCGATGCCGGAGCCGAGGCCGATCGGCACGTAGACCGTATCGAGGTCCGGGACGGCGCTCAAAAACTCGAGGCTGTAGGAGGCGACCCCCCGCACCAGGAGCGGATGATACGACGGCAGCATGTGCAAGCCGCGCTTCTCGGCCAGGCCGACGGCGTGGTCGTGGGCGGCGTTGAAATCGTGGCCGGACTCGACCAGTTCGGCGCCGAGGGCCCGCATCGCCCGGTTCTTCGCCACGCTGTTGCCGTGGGGCACCACGATCACCGCCCGGATGCCGCTGGCACGGGCGGCGAAAGCGACGCTCTGGCCGTGGTTGCCGCGGGTGGCGGCGAGCACGCCAGGCACGTCGGGCCGCGTCGTCACGAGGTCGCTCATGTAGACCAGTCCGCCGCGCAGCTTGAAGGCGCCGATCGGGGTGTGGTTCTCGTGCTTGACCCAAACCTCGGTGCCCGCCCGCTCGCAAACGAGCGGCCAGCGATGCTGCGGGGTCGGCGGGACGTGGCGGTAGACCAGATCCGCGGCCGCTTCGATCTGGGCGAGACTGAGCAAGGGACTCCGCTCCTCGGAAAGGCACACGAAAAGGCACCAGGCCAGACCATAGGGGCACGGCCGCGCAGGCGGCAAGATTTAGATTGTCGCGCTGCCAGTGCACCGGGATTCGAATCCACCGGGCCGCGGATTTTCCCTTGCCGCAGCCGGGGCCTGCGGCGAATCTTAGGAGTCCCGGCAAGCGAGTCGCTCAGCCATGACCGTCCTCAAGAGCGCGATCAGCACCCGGTCCAAGGAATTCCGAAAAAACCAGGCGGCGATCCAGGCCCTGGTGGAGGACCTGCGCGCCAAGGTGGACGAGATCAAACGGGGCGGCGGCGAGACGGCGCGGGAAAAGCATCTCGCGCGCGGCAAGCTGCTGCCGCGCGAGCGCATCCGTACGCTTCTCGATACCGGCTCGCCGTTTCTGGAGCTCTCGCAGCTCGCGGCCTACGGGATGTACGGCGGCGAGGTGCCTTCGGCCGGCATCATCACGGGGATCGGCCGGGTCATGGGGCGCGAATGCATGATCGTCGCCAACGACGCCACCGTGAAGGGCGGCACCTACTATCCGGTGACGGTGAAAAAGCATCTGCGCGCCCAGGAAATCGCCGAGCAGAACCACCTGCCGTGCGTCTATCTGGTGGATTCCGGCGGCGCCAACCTGCCGAACCAGGACGAGGTGTTCCCGGACCGCGATCACTTCGGCCGCATTTTCTTCAACCAGGCCAACATGTCCGCCAAGGGCATCCCCCAGATCGCCGTGGTCATGGGGTCGTGTACCGCAGGCGGCGCCTATGTGCCGGCCATGTCGGACGAGAGCATCATCGTCCGCAACCAGGGCACCATCTTCCTGGGCGGGCCGCCGCTGGTGAAGGCGGCCACCGGCGAGGAGGTGACGCCAGAGGTGTTCGGCGGGGCCGAGGTGCACGCGCGCACCTCCGGCGTGGCCGACCACTATGCCTCCGACGACGCTCAGGCCCTGGCGACCGCCCGGCGCATCGTCGGCAATCTCAACCGGGTCAAGCGCCACGACCTGGAGCTGAACGAGCCGCGCGATCCGCTTTACGATCCGGCCGAGATCTACGGCATCGTGCCGCCGGATTTGCGGAAGCCCTGTGACGTGCGCGAGGTCATCGCGCGACTGGTCGACGCCAGCGAGCTCGACGAGTTCAAGGCGCTCTACGGCACCACGCTCATCTGCGGTTTCGCGCGCATTTTGGGCTATCCGGTGGGCATCGTCGCCAACAACGGCATCCTGTTCTCGGAATCCGCCCTCAAAGGCGCGCATTTCATCGAGCTGTGCTGCCAGCGCGGCATCCCGCTTGTCTTCCTGCAGAACATCGCCGGCTTCATCGTCGGGCGGAAGTACGAAGCCGGCGGGATTGCCAAGGACGGGGCGAAGATGGTGACCGCCGTGGCCTGCGCCAGGGTGCCGAAGTTCACCGTCATCGTCGGCGGCAGTTTCGGGGCCGGCAACTACGGCATGTGCGGCCGGGCCTATGGGCCCCGGCTGCTCTGGATGTGGCCGAACGCGCGAATCTCGGTGATGGGCGGCGCGCAGGCGGCCGGCGTGCTGGCGACCATCAGGCGCGACGGGATCGCAGCGCGCGGCGAGACCTGGTCGGAGCAGGAGGAAGAAGCCTTCAAGGCCCCGATCCTCGAGCAGTACGAGCGCCAGGGTCATCCCTATTACGCCTCGGCCCGGCTGTGGGACGATGGCATCATCGATCCGCTGGATACCCGCACGGCGCTGGGCCTCGGCATCTCGGTCGCGCTGAACGCGCCGGTCGAGCGCACCACCTTCGGCGTTTTCAGGATGTGACCGCGATGTTGCGGCCCCTGTTTCTCGAAGAGATCGACGATGACGGTATCGCCCGGATCACGCTCACCCGCCCTGAGGTCCACAACGCCTTCGACGACACCCTGGTCGGGGAACTGACCGCGGCGCTGCAGGGCCTGGGCTCCGATCCGCGGGTCCGGGCGCTTGTCCTTGCCGCCCGGGGCAAGAGCTTCTCGGCCGGTGCCGACGTCAAATGGATGCAGCGCATGGCCGGCTATACCGAACAGGAGAATCTCGAAGACGCGCGGGCGCTCGCCGGGCTGATGGCCACCCTGAACGGACTGGCCAAGCCGACGATGGCGTTGGTCCAGGGCCCGGCCCTCGGCGGCGGGGTCGGACTGGTCGCCTGTTGCGACATCGCGGTTGCGGCAGAGACCGCCAGCTTCTGCTTCTCCGAGGTCAAGCTGGGCTTGATCCCCGCGGTGATCGGTCCCTACGTGGTCGCGGCGATCGGCGAACGGGCGGCCAGGCGCTATTTTCTCACCGCCGAGCGGTTCTCGGCGTCCGAGGCGCAGCGCCTCGGCCTGGTGCACGAGGTGGTCCCGGACGAGGCGCTGGAAGATGCCGGCCGCAAGATCCTCAAGGCGCTGCTTTCCGGCGGGCCGGAGGCGCAGGTGGAGGCCAAGGCGCTGATCCTCGCGGTCGCGAACCGGCGGCCCGACGAGGCCCTGATCGAGGATACCGCGGCGCGCATCGCCCGGCGGCGCGCCTCGGACGAGGGCCGGGAGGGCATCGCCGCCTTCCTGGAGAAGCGCAAGCCCAAGTGGCTCAAAACCTGAGCCGTTGAGCCACGGACGCGCGAACCGAACGGACCCGGTAGCCCGGGCCTTACGATTGCCTCGCTCCGCAAGCTGCGCCGCGTCTTCGCCGGCTCCTTCCGAGACCTGCTGCCGATTATCCTGGTGATCGGGTTTGTCCGGGTGGCGGTGCTGCGGCCCCCATTCCGAACCGGGACAACGTGCTCGTCGGCCTGGTATTCGTGGTCGTGGGCTTGAGCCTTTTCGTTCAGCGGCTCGAGACCGGGCTCGTCCCGCTGGGCGACGCAACGGCCTAGGGTTTTAAGCGGCGGGCGGGGCGGTCCCGCGGGATGAACCGGTATCGCTTCCCCGGCTGCCGCAGGTCCAGGCGGTCGTTATGAAAGCCCATGGGCAGCGGATTGGTTGCTCTGCGTGGCCGAACGGCGCCCGGTCCGTTAAACTGCGGCGCATCGTCGGATGGCCCGGACAAGGCGAGGCCGGCCGGATGGAGTTCCGCCGGGCTTTGTGACCGACCGCGAGCGAGGAGCCGGTGTTCGAGAAGATCCTGATTGCCAACCGGGGCGAGATCGCCTGCCGGGTCGTCGGCACGGCCCGGCGCCTCGGGATCGCCACGGTCGCGGTCTATTCCGAAGCCGACGCCGCGGCCCGCCACGTCGCCCTGGCCGATGAGGCCTATCCCATCGGGCCCGCACCGGCGGCCGAGAGTTACCTCAGAATCGAAGCGGTCCTCGCGGCGGCGCGGGACTCCGGGGCCGAGGCCGTGCATCCCGGCTACGGCTTCCTCGCCGAGAACGCCGACTTCGCCGAAGCCTGTGACGCCGCCGGCCTGGTCTTCGTCGGCCCGCCGGCCTCGGCGATCCGGGTCCTTGGCTCCAAGAGCGAGGCCAAGGCGCTGATGGAGCGGGCGGGGGTGCCGCTCGTTCCCGGCTATCACGGGGCCGATCAGGATCCGAGCCGGCTGGCCCAGGCGGCCGAGGAGATCGGCTACCCGGTGCTGATCAAGGCCTCGTCCGGCGGCGGCGGCAAGGGCCTGCGGGTGGTCGAGCGCGCCGCGGACTTCCAGGCCGCCCTGGAGTCGGCGCGGCGCGAGTCCGCCGCGGCCTTCGGCGACGACCGGATGCTGATCGAGGCGTATCTCACCCGGCCGCGCCACCTGGAGGTGCAGGTCTTCGCCGATCGCCACGGCGACGCCGTCCACCTCTTCGAGCGCGACTGCTCGATTCAGCGCCGCCACCAGAAGGTGCTGGAGGAGGCCCCGGCCCCCGGCATGACTCCCGAGCGCCGGGCCGAACTGGGCGCCGCCGCGGTGGCCGCCGCCCGGGCGAGCGGCTACGTCGGCGCCGGCACGGTCGAGTTCATATCGGACGGAAAATCGTTTTATTTCATTGAGATGAACACACGTCTTCAAGTGGAACATCCGGTCACCGAGATGATCACGGGCCAGGACCTGGTGGAATGGCAACTGCGCGTGGCCGCCGGGGAGCGCCTGCCGCTCGGCCAGGACGACCTGGCGATCGCCGGCCATGCCATCGAGGCCCGGATTTACGCCGAGGACCCGGCCAAGGACTTCCTGCCGGCGACGGGAAAGCTCGTCCACCTGCGGATGCCGGCCGAAGGTCCGCACGTGCGGGTCGACAGCGGGGTTGCCGAGGGCGACGCGCTGTCCGTGCATTACGATCCGATGATTGCCAAGCTGATCGTTTGGGATGGCGACCGGGCGGCGGCGCTGTCCCGCCTGCGCGAGGCGCTGGCCGGGGCGCAGATCGTCGGCCCGGCGAACAACGTGGACTTCCTGGCCGCGGTCGCGGTCCATCCGGCCTTTGCCGCGGGCGAGGTCGATACCGGCTTCATCGAACGGCATCGCGCCGACCTGCTGCCGGAGGCCGCGCCGGCCTCCGACGAGGTCCTGGCGTTGGCCTGTCTGGCCGAGCTTTTGCGCCGCCGTGCCGAGGCGGAGGCCCGGGCGCGCTCTTCGCGGGATCCCTTTTCGCCATGGCAGATGACGACCGGCTGGCGGCTGAACGTCGAGACGCACAGCCGGCTCAGCTTTGTCGATGGCCCGGCGGAGCGGACCGCCACAGTCCACTACCGGGGCGAGGGCTATGTTCTGGACTTGCCCGGCGGCCGGGTCGCGGCGCGCGGCGAGCTGGGCGACGGCGGGGCCCTGCGCGCCGATCTGGACGGCCGGACCGTGACCGCCACGGTGGTCCACCACGACCGCGGGATGACCGTCCTGCTGCCCGGCCGCAGCCACCGCCTGCGCCTGACCGATCCCTTCGACACAGCGCCGGCGCAGGATACGGCAGGCGGCCGGATGACCGCGCCCATGCCCGGCAAGGTGATCCAGGTCCACGTTTCGCCGGGCCAGAACGTGGCGTGCGGCGCGCCGCTCATGGTGCTGGAGGCCATGAAGATGGAGCACACCATATCCGCGCCCGGCGACGGCACCGTGGCGGAGGTGTATTACCAGGCCGGCGATCTCGTGGAAGACGGCGCGGAGCTGATCGCCTTCGAGGTTCGGGAATAATGGCCATGCGGTTGCCCAAACGCGTCAAGATGGTCGAGGTCGGTCCCCGCGACGGGCTGCAGAACGAGGCCGGGATCGTCCCGACCGAGTTCAAGATCGAACTGATCGACGGCTTGAGCGGGACCGGCCTGAGCGTAATCGAGGCCGGCGCCTTCGTCTCGCCCAAGTGGGTGCCCCAGATGGCGGACACCGCCCGGGTCATGGCCGGCATTTCCCGCAGGCCCGGGGTCAGCTATCCGGTGCTGGTGCCCAACATGAAGGGCTTCGAGGCCGCCCGCAGCGCGGGCGCGGAGGAGGTCGCCGTGTTCGGCGCGGCCTCCGAATCGTTTGCCAGGCGCAACATCAACTGCTCGATCGCCGAAAGCCTGGCGCGATTCGCGCCGGTTGCCGAGGCGGCCCGGGCCGAAGGCATGCGGCTGCGCGGCTACGTCTCCTGCGCGCTCGGCTGCCCCTACGAGGGTGAGATCGCACCCGGCGCCGTGGCCGAGGTCGCCGCCAGGCTCTTCGAGATGGGCTGTTACGAGGTCTCGCTGGGCGATACCATCGGGGTCGGCACGCCGGGCCAGGCGCGCGCCATGATCGAGGCGGTTTCGGTCCGGGTCCCGATCGCCCATCTTGCGGTCCACTTCCACGACACCTACGGCCAGGCGCTGGCGAACATCCTGGCCTGCCTCGAGCGGGGCGTGGCGAGCGTCGACAGCTCGGTCGCCGGCCTGGGCGGCTGCCCCTATGCCGGCGGCGCCACCGGCAACGTGGCCAGCGAGGACGTCCTCTACATGCTCGACGGCTTAGGCGTCGAGACCGGGGTCGATCTTATCAAGCTGGTCGCCGCGGGCCGGCGGATCTGCGCGCACTTCGGCCGGCCGCCGGCCTCCAAGGTCTCCCGGGCGCTCGCCGGCAAGACCGCGGCATGAGCCTGCACCTCATCAAGCTTTCGGTCGGCACCGAGGACGTCGACGGCCTGGCGCGTTGGCAGGCCCGGCGGCTGCGGCAGACCGGCCGGCTGTTCCATCGGACCAGGATGATGCCGAGACGGCGGGACGAGCTCTTAGCGGGCGGCTCGATCTACTGGGTGATCCGAGGCTATGTTCGGGCGCGCCAGCGGCTCATTGGGATCGAGCGCGCGGCCGACCGGCAAGGCCGGCCCTCGACCCTGCTGCTGCTCGACCCGGAGCTGCACCGCACGCTGCCCAGGGCCCATCGGCCGTTCCAGGGCTGGCGTTATCTGGCGCCCGAGGATGCGCCGCTGGACCTGGCGGAGCTGCCGCGGGGCGTGGCCGACATGCCGCCGGACATGGCCGCCGAACTGCGCGAACTGGGCCTGCTCTAGAGCAGTTCAAGATTGATTAGACGCATAGCCGGCGTTTTCGAAGTAGTTGGC
>JBHIDD010000056.1:0-11456 GCA_046759925.1 Kiloniellaceae bacterium | reverse complement strand
TCGGCGTCGCCCGGGCGATGGACGACCCGACCTTCATCGTCGTGCGCAAGGACAGTCCTTATAATACGATTGAGGAGCTGATCGCGGCGTCGAAGCAAAAGCCGCTCAACTGGGGCGTCGCCCAGATCGGCGCCACCGAGCATATCGGCCTTGCCCGCTTCGCCCAGGCGGTGGGCGCAGATTTTCAGTACAAGGTTGTGCCTTTCGGCAGCGGCGGCAAGATGATGGCCGCGCTCATGTCGGGCGCCATCGACGCCACCCTGCCCAATGTGAGTGAATCCCTCGAGCAAGTCGCCGAGGGGTCGGTCAGGCCGCTCGTTGTGCTGCAGGAGAAGCGGCTGAAGGGTTACCCGGACGTTCCGTCGAGCTACGAGAAGGGTTACCCGATCAAGGTGACGACGACTCGCGGCTATGGAGTGCGCAAAGGCACCCCGCCCGAACGGGTCAAGATCCTAGAGAAGGCCCTGGTCAAGGCCATGAAGCACGACTTCTTCGCCAACTACCTCAGGGCCTCCGGTCTCGATCCGGAAGAGAGCGTTGCCGGGCACGACGTTTGGGACAAGCACCTCAAGGACGAGTACGCGACTGCGGCCGAGGCGATAAACCAGCTTGGTCTCGGAAAGCAGTAAGGGGCAAAAGACCTCATCGCGCGCTGACGACAACATGGCCAACAAGAACCCCAGCGGGGCAAGGGAGGGTGCCGGGTACCGGGCGCCCTCCCTGTTTCATAAGACCGACCTCCTGCTCGCCGGGATCATCCTTGCGGTCTGTGCGGGCCTTTACTACACGACGACGACGTTCGCCGAGGTGCCACCGCTGCTGCAGCAAGGCATCTCACCGCCGTTCTTTCCGCGGCTGATCCTCGGAACGATCGTGGTGCTCACGCTGATGCTGCCGTTCGAGCACGTCGTGAAGGCCCGCAAGGGACAAAGCCCCGACGAGGACCGCGCCCGGCGCATAAAGCGTATCACTCACATCACCGCGGTCTTCCTCATCGGCCTACTGATCATCATGCCTTATCTCGGCACCTTCCCGACGATGATCCTGTCGTGCGCCGTGTTTCCCCTTCTGTGGGGCGAGCGACGCTATTGGTTGATCGCGGCGTATGCGGCGGCGTTTCCGGTCCTGGTTAGCATCCTTTTTGTCACGGTCCTCAAGGTGAACTTCTTGCCCGGCGTCGTAGGGTACATCTTCCGGTAGGGGTCGGCCATGGAGCCAGTGCTCACCGGCATCGCCCTTATCGCCGAGCCGTCTAACCTTCTCCTCATCTTCATCGGCGTGTTCATTGGCGTCGTCGTCGGGGCGCTTCCGGGCCTGAGCTCACCGATGGCGGTGGCGCTTTTGCTCCCCTTCACCATCGGGCTTGAGCCGATTCCGGCGATCGCCATGATGGCGGCACTCTACTGCGCGGGAACCTTCGGAGGCTCGATCACGGCGATCCTGATCAACGCGCCTGGCGCGCCGCCGGCGGTTGCCACCGCCCTCGACGGCTATCCGCTGGCCCAGCGCGGCGAGGCCGGACGGGCGCTGGGCATGGCCGCGGTGAGCAGCGTGAGCGGCGGAGTCATC
Organism: Kiloniellaceae bacterium; assembly: GCA_046759925.1. Taxonomy (GTDB): domain Bacteria; phylum Pseudomonadota; class Alphaproteobacteria; order Kiloniellales; family J153; genus JBHIDD01. The sequence continues at coordinate 9,887 of JBHIDD010000056.1, read as the reverse complement.
AGCCTCCTCATCTTCATCGTCGCCGCCCCGGCGCTCGCCGCGATTGCCCTGAAGTTTCGGCCCCAGGAATACTTCGCTCTCACCCTGTTCGGACTTTCCATGCTCGCCTCCATTAGCGGCAAGTCGTCGTTGAGGAACCTGATCGCCGGCGCCTTCGGAGTCCTGGTCAGCACCATTGGCGTTCACTTGGTCACCGGCATGGAGCGATTCACCTTCGGCATCGACAGCCTTTACGAAGGCATCGAATTTGTTCCCGTGCTGATCGGCCTGTTCGCCATGGGCGAGTTGTTGAAGCAGTCGCAGGCCCTGCACGTCGTATACGAACGCATTACCTCCGTCGTCATCAGGCTGCCGAGCCGCGCCGACTTTCAGAAAGTGAAGTGGACCGTCCTGCGCTCCTGTGGCATCGGTACCTTTATCGGAATCCTTCCCGCCGAGGGCGCGACCGTCGCGGCGATCCTGGGTTACAACGAAGCCAAACGCTGGTCGAAGAACAAGGAGGAGTTCGGCAAGGGGGCGATCGAGGGCATCGCCGGTCCGGAGGCGGCCAATAACGCGGCAACCGGCGGGGCGATGGTCCCGACCCTGTCGCTCGGCATTCCGGGAAGTGCCACGACGGCGATCATTCTCGCCGCCCTGATGATGCACGGCCTCCGGCCGGGCCCCTACCTCGTGCGCGAGACGCCGGAATTCGTTTACGCGATCTTCGCCGCGATGCTACTCGCCAATTTCATGTTCCTCGGTCTCGGGCTGGCCGGAGCGAAGCTTTTCTCGCGCATAACGCTCATCCCGCGGACGTTTCTCTGGCCGTCGGTGTTCATCTTCTCGACCATCGGCGCCTACTCGTTCAGCCAGTCGATGTTCGACGTGTGGGTCATGCTGATCGCGGGCGTCATCGGGTTCCTCATGCTCCGGCACGGCTTCGGCCCTGCTCCCTTCGTCATGGGCTTGATCCTCGGCGGCCTGGTGGAGGAGAGCTGGTCGCAATCGATGATCATCTTCGACAACAACTGGCTGCGATTCTTCGAAAGCTGGATCGTCGATCTGTTCTTCGTCCTCACCCTGACCGGGCTGTTCTGGCCGGTCGTCTCGCCGCATGTTCGCAAATGGCTTGGCCGGGGCCACGCGGCGGCGCCGGGAGAGTGAGTCCGACATCGCGCAGGAGTGGCCGGGCAGCGGCGCCACAACTCACCGGAGGCTGCGATGCAGGAAAACGGTAATCGACCCTTGGACGGCAAGGTCGCGCTGGTGACCGGGGCGTCGCGGAACATCGGCCGGGCGATCGCCCTCGCGCTGGCGGGCGACGGCGCGGCGGTCGTCGTCAACGGGGTTTCCGACAAGGCCGCGGCCGAGGCGGTGGCGGGGGAAATAAGCGCGGCCGGCGGCCGCAGCCTCGCGCGACTTGCCGACGTGACGGACGAAGCGGCGGTGGGCGGCATGGCGGAGGCCGCGGTCGATGCCTTCGGCCGGATCGACATCCTGGTGAACAACGCGGCGCTCAGGCGCGCGCAGCCTTTCGACTCGATGACCCGGGGTCAGTGGCGCGAGGTGATCGGCGTCATCCTGGACGGCGCGTTTCTCTGCGCCAAGGCGTGCGTCCCTCACATCACCGCGGCCGGCGGCGGCGCGATCGTCAATATCGGCGGCATCTCGGCCCACATCGGCGCCAAGGGACGGGCCCACGTCGTTGCCGCAAAAGCCGGGATTGTCGGCCTGACCAAGGCCCTGGCGGTGGAGTTCGCGGATCGCGGCATCAGGGTCAACTGCGTGGTGCCCGGGACGATCGACACGGTGCGCGGCGCGACCGCCGGAGCGCCGGCCCACTACCCGGGGGGCAAAGGGGCGCTGATCGACCGCCTGGGGCGGCCGGATGAAATCGCGGCCATGGTCCGCCACCTTTGCCTGCCCGAGGCCGGGTACACGACCGGTCAGGTCATCCATGTCAACGGCGGACGCTACCTGCCTTAGCGGAAAGACGAACCCGCGCCGACAGAGAGACGTACCATGACAAGAAGGTCTTTTGTCGCAGCCATTTTTCTGGCAAGCGCGGGCTTTCTCGCCGCCTGCGCGAGCGGCGTGCAATTTCAAAGCTCGTCGCTCGGAAAGCCGACGCGCGTCCACGCGCTCATGTACCGGCCCGACGGGCCGGGGCCATTCCCGGCGGTCGTGCTCATGCACCATGCCGGCGGGCTCTACAACCGCAGGGGCCAGGTCCGCCGGATATATACGGATTGGGCCGGGAAACTCAAAGACTGGGGTTACGTGGCCCTGATCGTCGACAGCTATGGCAGCCGCGGGGTCGAGCATCTTTTTGACATCGGTCACTGGAAGGATAGGGCGTATCAGGTCGCCGACGCCTTCGGAGCGCTGAGGTATCTCCACGGCCAGCCCTTCGTCGACGGCGAGCGGATCGCCGTCATGGGGTTCTCGCGGGGCGGATTTGCCGTACTCAATGTGCTCGAGGACGGTGGCGCCGCCATGTATCACGACCATCCATTGCCGTTCCGTGCCGGCGTCGCCTTCTATCCGATCTGCAGGGAGCACATGTACCGGAAGTTCACGGCGCCCCTTCTCGTCCTGGTCGGCGAGAAGGATGATGCAACGCCTGCGGACACCTGCGCGCGCACGGTCGAGGACGCACGTGCCTTGGACTCGCAAGCGGCCATCATCGTTTACCCTGGGGCCCATCACTCCTTCGACGATCCCGAGAAGATACCGCTGCGCTATTACGCAAGGCAGGGCTACCACATGGGTTACCAGCGCAAGGCGCATAAGGCGTCCATCGAGGATGTCCGACAGTTTCTGGCGACGCATCTGAAAAGAGCCGTTGGAAGCTGAGATTGCGGGGTGGCGCGTGACGGGTGAGGCGTACCAGAATCCGGTGTCGGTCTCACAGGACTTCGCCGAATGGGCCGCGGCGCTCGAAGTGGAGACGATCCCCGAGACCGCGCGCACGGTTGCCGAGAACGCCGTCCTCGATTTCGCCGGATTGTGCATTGCCGCGCGCCGGTCGAATTACATCCGCGCCCTGCTCGCGGCCTGGGACGGCGAGGGGGATTGCACGGCCCTCGGCCATGCCGCCCGCCTCGATGCGGCCGGCGCGGCGCTCCTCAACGGCGCGGCCGCCCACGGCGAGGACTACGACGACACCTTCGAAGGCACCCCCGTGCACACCGGGACGGTCGTCATTCCGGCGGTGTTGGCCGCCTGCGAGCGCTACGGACGAAGCGGCGCGGATGCGCTCCGCGGCATCGCGGCCGGCACCGAGTTGATGTGCCGCATGGCCCTGGTCGCCCCGGGGGCGATCCACCGCGCAGGGTTCCACCCGACCGCGGTGATCGGCGCCCTCGGCGCGGCGGCGGGCGTCGGGACCGCGCTGCGGCTCACCCCCGGACAGTTGACCGATGCCCTCGGGATCGCCGGCAGCCTCAGCTCGGGCATCATCGAGTATCTGGCGGAGGGGACCTGGACCAAACGGCTGCATCCCGGCTGGGCGGCGCAATGCGGCCTGCGCGCGGCGCTCATGGGCCGGCAGGGGTTCCTGGGCCCGCGCACGGTGTTCGAGGGCGAACACGGTTTCTTCCGCGCCTTCACGGTCGGGTCCGGCGAAGCGGACCTGGCTGAAATCACCGACGGCCTCGGGGCAAGCTGGCGGATGGACAGAATCGCATTCAAACCCTTTGCCTGCGGGACGATGGCGCAACCCTTCGTCGACTGCGCGATCGCGCTTTCCGGCCAAGGAGTCCGCTGGGCCGAGGTTTCCGAAATCGTCTGCAAGGTCGGCGAAGGGACCGTTCACCGGCTCTGGGAGCCGCTCCGGGAAAAGCAGAACCCTTCGACGCCCTATTCCGCGAAGTTCAGCGTCCCCTATTGCGTCGCGGTCGGGTTCATCGATCGGGCCGCCGGCCTCGATCAGTTCACGCAGGCGCGCGTTTCCGACCCGGAGGTTCGCAGCCTGGCCGCCAGGATCCGCTACGAGGTCGACCCGGCCAACGAATATCCGCGCAATTACAGCGGCCACCTCAAGGTGACCATGAAGGACGGCAGAGTCCACGAGGCCGAGCAGCCGCATTTTCGCGGCGGCTGGAAAGAGCCCTTTTCGCGCCAGGATCTGCGCGCCAAGTTCCGCGCGAACGCAGCCTTCGGCGCCTTCCCGGAAGCCTTGGCCGCGCGACTGGAAGACTACTGCGGAACCCTGTTCGACAGGCCCGACCTCGCCGGTCTGAAGGCGTTTCGGGTCTGAACAGGCTTTGATGTGCGCGGGACGAGCGGCGGGAACGAGCGGCAGATCCTGCGAGGTACGCGCCGGGCGGGCCCCGGGAGCCATGGCCGGGCGGGCGGGCCCGGCCGGCCGGTGATTTGAAAGGAGCGCCCATGGTTCACGTTCCAGCCTCTGAAGCCCTTTCGCGATTCACGGTCCTCGATCTCAGCCGCGTGCGGGCCGGGCCGACGGCGGTCCGCCAGCTGGCGGACTGGGGCGCCAATGTCGTCAAGATCGAAATGCCGAGCCGCCTCGAGGCCGACGGGGCATTGGGCGCGGCCCGCCACACGCCGGATTTCCAGAACCTGCAACGCAACAAACGGAGCCTCACGCTCAACCTGAAGGACCCCGACGGCCTCGCCGTCTTCAAGCGCCTGGTGGCCAAGGCCGATGTCGTGGTCGAGAACTTCCGGCCCGAGGTCAAACGCAGGCTCGGGATCGATTACCCAGCGCTCTGCGCGGTCAATTCCCGCATCATCCTCGCCAGCATCTCCGGTTTCGGCCAGGACGGGCCTTACAGCGAGAGGCCGGGGTTCGACCAGATCGCCCAGGGCATGGGCGGCCTGATGTCCATCACCGGGCTGCCCGGCCAGGGCCCGGTCCGGGTCGGCATTCCGATCGCCGACCTCTCCGCCGGCCTGTTCTGCGCCATCGGTATCCTGGTTGCGCTGCTGGAGCGCGAGGTCTCGGGCCAGGGCCAGTGGCTTCACACCTCATTGCTCCAGGCTCAGATCTTCATGCTCGACTTTCAGGCCGCGCGCTGGCTGGTCAAGGGCGAGGTTCCGCAACAAGCCGGCAACAATCATCCGACCAGCGTGCCGACCGGGGTGTACAAAACCAGCGACGGCCACATCAACATCGCGGTGGCGGGGGAGACGATCTGGGCCCGGTGCTGCAAGGCGCTCGGTCGCGAGGACTGGCTGGACAACCCCGATTACGCCGGCAACGCCCAACGGTTGAAGCGCCGGGATGCGCTGAACGCCGAGATCGCCGAGATCATCGGAACCCGGGACAGCAAAACCTGGATCGATCTGTTGACCGCGGCCGGGGTTCCCTGCGGCGAGATCAACGCGGTCGACGAGGTCTTCGCCGATCCACAGGTCAAGCATCTCGGGATCGCCCAGGCGGTCGAGGCTGCCGCGCTCGGACGAGTCGATCTCGTCGGCCAGCCGGTGGCGCTGGAACGCACGCCGAGTGCGCTCAAGGCGCCGGCGCCCGAACGCGGCGAGCACACCGACGAAGTTCTGGGCGAGTTCGGCTACACTGCCGAACAGATCGCTGATTTCCGGCAACGCAACGTCGTTTGATGGCGCAGGGTGCGGCCCGGGAACTTAACTCGCCCGGAGCTAATCGGTCGAAGGAGGACCTGAGATTTTGACAACCGACAAAATGCTTTCGGAAAAGGACGGCGCGGTTGGCCGGATAATCTTCAACAATCCGGAAAAGCACAACGCGGTGTCGCTGGAGATGTGGCAGGCGATGGACCGCATCCTCGACGATTTCGTCACGGACGACCGCATCCGGGTCGTCGTCGTGACCGGCGCCGGGGGCAAGGCCTTCGTTTCCGGCGCCGATATCTCGAAGTTCGAAGACGAGCGGGCCACGGCCGAGGCGATCGAGACCTATAACGCGGTGGTCGCGCGGGTCTACGAGAGCCTGCATCGCCTGCCGAAGCCGACCATCGCGATGATCCGGGGGTATTGCATCGGCGGCGGCCTCGGGCTCGCGGTCTGCTGCGACCTGCGCATCTGCTCCGAGAATTCCCGCTTCGGCCTGCCGGCGGCGAGACTCGGCGTGGGTTATCCCTTCGAGGGCTTGAAACGCCTGGTCGATGCGGTCGGCCCCGCCTTCGCCAAGGAAATCTGTTTCACCGCGCGCCGCTTCGACGCCCGGGAGGCGGCCGCGATGGGCCTGGTCAACCGGGTCGTGCGCGAAGCCGAGTTGGCGGCGGTCGTGCAGGACACCGCGGCGACGATCGCGGGCAACGCGCCGCTCACCGTCACCGCGATGAAGCGAATCATAAGCGAGATCGCCAAGGATCCGGCCGAGCGCGACCTTGAATTGTGCCGGGAACTGGTCGATGCGTGCTTCGCGAGCCGGGACTACATCGAGGGCCGCCGCGCCTTCGTCGAAAAGCGGAAGCCGGCCTTCACGGGCACCTGAGCGCGCCGTTTTCGGTCCACGCAGACGCCCGGTCAAGCAAGCGGCCTAATTCCGGGGCAGCTCCACCTCGGCTTCGCCCGTGGTCGCGACCTCGCCTTGCTGGTTGGTGCCGGTGATCTCCAGCGTGACGAGGCGGCGCGCGTCGTCCTTTTGCGTGACCTTGGCCTCGTAGGTCGCGATATCGCCGTAGATCATGGGCTTGCGGACCTGCACGTAGAGCCTGCGCAGGAACCCGGTGTCGCCCATCCAGTTGGTGATGAGCGGCGCGACCCAGGCAAAGCGCATGACGCCGTTGTCGAACGGGCCGGGCATGCCGCGCCCGGCGGCGAGGTTGAAGTCCTCGTGCTGCTGCGAGTACTTGACCGGGAAGTTGGTCACCGGGTTGCGGGCCGCCACGTGGGGCGCCTTTTGCAACTCCAGGTAGCCCCAACGGCCGGCCTTGTACGATGGCCCGATGCTCGCGTTCCAGCACACCATGTCGCCGATGGTGAGCGGCCCCCGCTTGATCGGCGGGATCGTTTGCCCGACCTCGACGTCCTCGAATAAGAGCCGCTGCGCGCCGGTCCGCTTCTCGGCGGCGAACGCCGCCTCCAGCTCCTGAAGCTCCGCGTCGCTCAACCGGTGGATCGGCCGCTCGAACATGACCTGTTGGCCGACCTGGGTCGCCATGATCAGGGTGCCGGTCGCCTTGGCCACCACCTCGTCGTCCTGGTTGAGGTAGGTGATCTCGGAGATGACGAAGTTGAGCCGGCGGCCCTCCTTGCTGCGCTTCTCGTAGAAATCCTTCTGCTCGGCCCGCGCATGCAGGCGGTCGCCGATGAGGATCGGCTTGAACCACTCGTACCCCACGCCGCCGATCAGCGATGCGAGCGGCGCCTTCATGGGCGCGCCGTGGAGGATCGGGTACAGCACCGAGACGAGGTACGCCGGCGGGGCGATCGGCCTGCCCCAGCGGGTCCTGGCCGCGTAAGCCGCGTCGCGCCACAGGGGGTTGTCGTCGTCGGTGCCGTAGACGAAATGGCGGATCGAATCGGCGGTCACGTCGTGGTTCCAGGCCTCCCGCTCCCGTACCGCCTTGCCGGTCAGCGCCCTGGTGCGGGCCACCCATTCGTCGATCCGCGCGTCGGCATCCTCGGTCGATTGCATTGGCAGCTCCTTGTCCTGCTCGTATTTGCCCGGGCCGCCTCTTGGCGGCCGTCTTCCCGGCCATGGATGCTTGACAAAAACCTTGCGCCTCAGGCCGTGCCGAGCGCCTTGGCCACCAGGACCGGGACCTCCGCGAAGCTGTCGGCCACCAGCGCGCCGGCTTCGCGCAGCAGCCGTTTCTTGCCCTTGGGCGAGCCCAGGCCGCGCGCGATGATGGTGCTCGTGTGGCCGAAGCTCATGCCCCTGGGCAGGCGCTCCATGGCTTCGCCCACGATCAGCGCCACCAGGGGCTTGGTGAAACCGCCCTCGCGCAGGAGCCGCGCGGCCTCTTCCTCGTGGCCGGTGCCCGGTTCGCCGAAGATGACCACGCAGCGGGTTTCGTGGTCCTTCTCGAAAAGCTCCAAGAGCGGCACGAAGCCCGAGCCGATCAGGAGGTCGCCGCCGATGGAGAGGAAGGTGCTCTGCCCGATCCCCCGGCCGGTCAGCGCGTTGGCGATCTCGCCGCCCATGCCGCCGCTGCGCGAAATGATGCCCACCGGACCCTTGGAATAAAGCTTGTCCGGTTCCGCCCCGCCGGTGCCGCCGAGCTTGGCCTCACCCGGGCTGATCATGCCCTGCGAGTTGGGGCCGAGCACGCGCACGCCCTTGGCCTTCGCACGTTCCAGGATCAGCGCCGCGTCGTGATGGGGGACGCCCTCGGCCAGCACGACAATGAGCGGGACATCGTGCGCGATGGCCTCGAGCGCCGCGTCCCCGGCGGCGGCCGCCGGCACGAAGAGGACCGAGATGTCCACCGCGTGGTGTTCGAGGGCACCGCGCACCGAGTCGTAGTTCGGGATGCCTTCGATCGCGCCACCGCCCTTGCCGGGCGAGACGCCGGCTACGACGTTGGTGCCGTAATCCCGCATGTAGCGGACATGGATGCGGGCCTGCCGGCCGCTCAAGCCCTGGACCAGGACGCGGCTGGTCCCGTTAAGCAGGATACTCACGGCTTTTTCGTGCGCGCCACGATCCGCTCGACGGCCTCCTCGATGGTCGACCCGGCACCGAAGTACTCGATACCGGGCAGCGCGCCTGCCAGCGCCCTGGCCTCCTCCGAGCCGGGCCCCGCGAAGCGAAAGACCACCGGGAAGGTCCTCGGGTCGATCTCGAGTTCCTTGAGCGCCCGCATCACGCCGCGGACCTTGATGTCGATGGGGATGAAATTGCTGATGTTGCCTCCGGCGATCAGTCCTGTGAGGCCCGGTCGCGAGAGAATCGCCTTGGTCGCGAGGTACATCTTTTCCTCCACGAAGCCGGGCGTGATATCGAAGGTGGTGGCGGGATCTCCGCCGGCCCGCACGATGGCGTCGAAGGCGAGGAGCCCGGCGCCGCCGCCGGTCATCATGAAGGCAATCGTGCCATCCGGAAATTCGTTGAAGCGCATGGCCGAGGCGGCGTCGATGTCGTCGATCTCGCGCATCCGCTTCTCCAGCGGCGTCAAGGGGCGCCAGCCGTTGGTGAGGTTGGGATCCGCAATGCCCTTGAGTTCCGGGTGCCGGAACAGGGCCTGATCGTCGACCACGATGACGCCCGTGGGGGCGACGATCCGGCACTCTCCGGTGACGACGAGGGGGTTCACCTCCAGGGTCTGGGCCTCGAGGTCGCGAAAGACCTTGTAAAGCGCGCATAGGGTATCCGCGGCGGGGCGCAGGGTCCGGCCCTTGAGCCCCGCGCGCTCGGCGATCTCCCTGGCCTGCAAGGGTTGCAGGCCGAGGCCGATTTCGACCGGGACCTGGATCAGCCGGTCCGGGGCCTTCTCCAGGATCGCTTCGACGTCGATACCGCCGAGCGTCGAGAACAGCACGACGGGTTGGCGCGTCAAGCTGTCGAAGGTGATGGCGGCGAAGAGCTCCTCGGCGATGTCGATCGACTCGGCGACCAAGAGCCGCTCGACGGGGAAATTGAGGACCGTCCGGCCCAAAAGGCGTTCCGCGTGTCGAAAGGCCGCGCGGGGATCCTGCGCGCGCTTGATCGCCCCGGCCTTACCGCGCCCACCGGCCGGAACGAGCGCCTTGATCACCATGGCCCCGCCGAAGCCGGCCGCGGCCTGTTCGGCCTCTTCCGCCGTGTCGACGACGGCGAATCCCGGAATCGACACGCCGGCCCTTTGCAGAAACCCAAGCGCGTGATGCTCGAGCACCCTGGCCATCGTTTCTTAACTTGCTCTTCCGACTCGGGGATGCCTGGGTTGCCGCGGCGGCTCAGATATTCGGGCGGTCGCAGGGACTGCACGCCAGCGCGGCGCGATATTTGGGACTAGGATGCCCAGCGAGCC
>JBHIDD010000055.1:0-11464 GCA_046759925.1 Kiloniellaceae bacterium | reverse complement strand
ACGGCGGCGCGGCGCGGCCGCGGCCTTTGGCCGGCGCCCGGACGTGGCCGATCGTGCCGGCTGATCCCGCAAGGCGACGGCGGCCTGGGCGCGCGCCTGGCGCGCCTCCTCGAGCGCCTGCCGCCGGGGCCCGTGGTCATCGTCGGCTCCGACGTGCCCGGCATCGGCGCCGCGCAGATCGCCCGCGCGTTTGCGCTGCTGGGCGCCCACGACTGGGTCTTCGGCCCGGCCCCCGACGGCGGCTACTGGTTGATCGGGGCGCGCCGCCGCCCGGGGCTCAGGGATCCCTTCGCGCGGGTGCGCTGGGGCAGCGAATACGCGCTCGCCGACACCGTGGCCAACCTGGCCGGGGCGCGGATCGCCTACCTGGACGAACTGGGCGACGTGGACACCGGCGCGGACCTGGCGAAGCTTCGACAAGCTCAGCTTCGACAAGCCCGGCTGCGCGGCCGGCCAAGCGCCCCCTTCGCCAAGCTCAGGATGAAGGCGCCGGCGCCTTTCACGCCCCGGCCTTGAGGTGTTCCTGCAAGCGCGGCATCAGTTCCACCAGGTTGCAGGGCCGCAGGCGGGAATCGAGCTGGAAGCGGAGAATCTCCTGCCAGCCGTCGCGGCAGGCGGACGGCGAGCCGGGCAGGGCGAAGAGATAGGTGCCGCCGGCGACCCCGCCGAGGGCCCGGCTCTGCATCGTCGAGGTGCCGATCTTCCGGTAGCTGAGCCAGCGGAACAGCTCGCCGAAGCCCTCGATCTCCTTATCCATGACCGCCTTGAAGGCCTCGGGGGTGGAATCCCGGCCGGTCACCCCGGTGCCGCCGGTGGCGATCACCACGTCGATCTCCGGCTCCGCGATGTAGGCGCTGAGGCGCGCGACGATCGCATCGAAATCGTCGGTCACGATCTCGCGCCTGGCCAGCGCGTGGCCGTCGGCGGTGAGCAGGTCCGCGAGGATGGCCCCCGACCTGTCGTCTTCCAGCGTGCGGGAATCCGAGACCGTGAGAACCGCGATGTTGACCGCCAGGAAGGGTCGGCTTTCGTCAATCCGGGTCATTGCTGGCCAACTCCGCCCGACCGAGATCGAGCGCCTGGTAGCGCGGCCAGTCGCCGGCCGCGAGCCCGTCCAGCGAGGGCGCCGGCTGGTCCAGGCGGACGCGATAGATCCACAGGTTGGTCAGCACCCGCTCGATGAACAGGCGCGTCTCGCGCGACGGCAGGCTCTCGATGAATAGCAGGGGATCGCTGCCGTAGTCTACCTTGCGCTGCCACTTGCCCAGGTTGCCGGGCCCGCCGTTGTAGGCCGCGGCCAGGCGGAACAGGTCGCCCCGGACGTAGTCGTGGCTCAAGAGATAGGCGATGTAGCGCTGGCCGAGTTCCAGATTGGTCGCGGGATGGAACAGCTTTCTGCGCTTGCTGCCGCGGAACCGCCGGTCGCGCGCGACGAAGCTCGCGGTGCTCGGCATGAGTTGCAGCAGGCCGCGCGCCCCGTCCGGGCTCTTCGCCTTGGGATTGAAGCCGGATTCCTGCCGGACGAGCGCATAGATCAGCGCCCGGTCGACGGTGAAGCCGGCTTCCGGCCGCCAGGGCGGAATCGGGTAGAGGGCGGCGTCCAGGGCGCCGGCGGCCGCGCCGGAATGGTCCCCGCCCGCCAGCCGGATGCCCAGCCTGTAGGCGAGCTCCGGCATCCTGGCCCGCTCGGCGAGCGCCAGTAGGGCACGCGCCATCTCCGCATCCGCCCAGCCGTCCAGGCGCTTCAATTCCCGTTCGGCGCGGCGGCGTTCGCCGACCTGGATGAGGCCCAGCGCGCGGCGCCCGGCCGGCTCCGCCTCGAGCCGCGTGACAAGGGCTTGGTTCAGATCGTGGGAATGAAAGTCGATCTGGGTCCGAAGCCCCAATGCGCGGCGCGCCAGCAGACCGTAGAAGGTGCGCGGATGATTCGCGGCAAGCGAGAGCCACATGCTCATCTCGCCGGGATTGCGCAGCCTCAGATGGCTCCGCGCCGCCCAGTACGCGCCGGCCGCGGCGTTCCAGCCGGAGACCCGGTCGGAGAGCGCCAGCCGTTCGAAGTGGAACACCGCCTCTTGGAGCCGGCCCAGGCGCCAGGCGGCAAGCCCCGCGGTCCAATGCGCCATCGGCACGATTCTGCCCGAGCGCCGGGCCGCGCCGGCGGCCAGCTTGTAGGCCCTCTCGTCCCGGCCGTAGTAGAACCAGGCGGCCGCGACCTGGGTGTAGCCCTGGTCGATTTCCACCCGGTCCAGAAGGCGCTTCGCCATCTGGCTTTCGAGCAGCCGTTCGGTGACCGAAAGCCGGGTCCGCAGGACGTTGCGCCTGATCTGCCGCTTGAGCCGCGCAGCCTTTCGGAGCTCCGTCCTGCCCAGCCGCTTGCTCGAGCGATAGGGTTTCTCGAACCCGGACAACGATGGGGAGCCGCGCCACCTTGGCGCCGCGGGCGGGCGCGGCGCCGTGTCACTCTTCGGCTTGCGCCGAAGCGCCAGCTTGTAGATCCGCCTGGCATCCGGATGGTCGGCGTAATGCGCCATCCAGTGCTTGAGTTCCTTGTATTTGGAGCGATAAGCGGTGGGATGCAGATAGCGCTGGGCGAGCACGTGGCCCATGAGGCGCTTGTCGGTCAATTGGCGGATGCGCTGGTCCGCCGCAGCCCACTTGCCGTTTTCCTGATAGGCGAAGATCTCGCGGTAGAGCTGCGCATCCCGGCCGGAGAGCACGGCCGGCAGGCCCTCGGGGCCGATTCCGGCGTGCCACGGCAGGGCCGCGCGCTCGCCCTGGCTCGGCGGTTGCCCGGCATGGACCGATGCCGCGGCAAAGGCAACGGCGATGCCGGCGGCGGCGAGCGCCGCGGCGATGCCGCTAAGCAGCGCACGACCGTGAATCAAGCGAGCCAAGTGCAGATGCCCCCCCGTCCGGGGCTCAGGTTAAACAATGCGGCCGACCGGGGCAACCAAGGCCGGCCGGATGCCCCGATAGTCCGGCGCACGGGGTGAACATCGGGTTAACGGTCAGGCTCGGCCGGTCGGAAGCGGGGCCTTGCCGGACCGGACGGCTTCGTGGAGCGACAGGAAATCGCGCCAGGCGAGGCGTTTCTGCGCCGGCTGGCGCAGCAGGTAGGCCGGATGCAGGCTGGCGAGCGCCGGGACCGGCCGGGCCATGCCGGCGTGCCGGTAATGGGCCCACTGGCCCCGCAGTTTCAGGATGCCCTCGCTGCGGCCGAGCAGGGTCTTGGCCGCGATGCCCCCCAACAGCAGGAGGTAGTCGGGGTCGATGAGCTCGATGTGGCGTTCCACGAAGGGCAGGCAGGCGGCGATCTCCGTGCCGGTCGGGGTGCGGTTGCCCGGCAGACGCCAGAACAGGACGTTGGAGATGTAGACCGATGTGCGGTCCAGACCGATGCAGGCGAGCATGCGATCGAGCAGCCGGCCCGACACGCCGACGAAGGGCAGCCCCTGGCGGTCCTCCTCGGCGCCCGGCCCCTCGCCGATGATCATTATGCGCGCCTCCGGGTTGCCGTCGGCGAAGACCAGATTCATGGCGTCCTGCTTCAGCGCGCAGCCCTCGAATCCGGCCAGCGCGGCCTCGAGTTCCGCCAGGCTGCCGGCGGCCCGGGCCAGGGCGCGCGCCGAACCGAGCGCCGCTTCGGTGGAGGTCGGTCCGTCCGGCTCCGGCTCAAAGGGGGGCTGCGGCGGGGCCGCCTGCGCGGTATCGCGGGGCGTTGCCCGTGGCTCCCGTCGCGGCGCGGCAGGAGGCGCACCTGTGTCCGCGCGCGGCCTTGCGGCGCGGACGGTTGACGCGGCATAACGGTCGACCGGCGCCTCCCCGATCGCCTCGTCGGCGCCGGCCTCGATCAGCCATTGCAGCGTGGCAAGCGCGTCGTCGCGGTCGCTCGGATTCGCCATGGCGTCAGGTTAACACCCCGGCGTCTCATCGCCCACCGGCCAAAATGCGGCGCGCACCTTTCTCGACCACGCGCGGGCCGGCTCGGCATCCAGATGCTCGGCATCCGGGTCATGACTCCTCGGCCCGCAGACAACGGCCGGCGATCCATGCTAAACCTTCGTCAACCGGCCCGTCTCGCTCGGACCTGTCGGATCATGCCACGCCACAAGGCAACCTGCGCCCTTCCCTATGAGCCGGAGCAGCTGTTCGATCTTGCGGCCGATGTCGAGCGCTATCCGGATTTTCTTCCGTGGTGGGTCGCAGCGCGCATCAGCCAACGCGGCCGTGACGTCTATGACACGGATCAGGTGGTCGGTTTCGGGATGGTCCGAGCGAGGTTCTCCTCCAAGACCGTTCTCCGGCGCCCGGCGCGAATCGACGTAATCTCAACCGACCGGCCATTCCGGCATTTCAACCTGACCTGGCTGTTTGATCCGGAACCCGAAGGCGGTTGTCGGGTCTCTCTCCAGGTCGACTTGGAATTCCGCTCCCCGGTTCTCGAGGGCTTGTTCGGCCGCGCCGTTGGCAATGCTGTCGGCCGCATCGTCTCCGCCTTCGAGGCACGCGCCCGGCGGCTCCATGGCCTGCCAGCGACCTCCGGCGCCGCCCGGCCCGGCGGGCCGGACAAGCAAGATGAAAACGCCTCGGCGAACTGATTGCCGCCCGGTACCTCGCGGCCGGGACGGCCCTCGGGGTTTCGAGCCGCCCGCCCGCTCAATGTTCGCCAGCGGCAGTACACGCCGAAGCGCGGCCGTCATGACGCCAGCGCGTTGCTTGATTTAGGTCAATGTCCCGACATGCAGAGATAGGCGACAAATGGTGCAACACTCGGACGCCCGCGTCATGGGAACGACCTGCACCGACCGCCACCACCACCTGGCCCACGATGAGATTGAACCGCGGACGGTGCCTGTTCGAGGTCGCGATGACGGACGAATAGCATGATCCCTGCCGAATCCGGCGCTGTGCGGCGTTCTGCGAACTTCACGAGAGCGGATTTGCCTCGACCCGCAGGCGACTCGGCCGTTCTCGAGGCCACGCCGGCGGACATTGTCGTGGACCGGTCCGCCGGCCCCTGCGAAGCCGCGCCGCGGGCGATTCCCGACTACCTGACGGAGGTCTATTCCTGGGCGTATCTGCGCCCGGAATCCGTAATCCTCCTGGACCGGTCGCCGGTGGTCTCGGCAATTCTCTGGGGAAATTACCGGCGATTGCAGCGTGCGGTCCGCGCCGAACTGCACCCGGGCCAGCGGGTTCTGCAGCCCGCCTGCGTCTATGGCGACCTTTCGCCCAGGCTCGCCGCTTTCCTCGATCCGCAGGGCCGCCTGGACGTATCGGACGTTGCCCCGCAGCAGGTCGAAAACTGCCGGCGCAAGCTGAGCGCCTTTTCCAACACGACCGTGCGCGTCTGGGATGCCGCCAATCCGCGGAGCGGGATCTACGACGTCGTGTGCTGCTTCTTCCTGTTGCACGAGATGCCGGAGCACTACAAACGCCGGGTCGTCGATGCGCTGCTCGGCGTGGTGCCCCCGGGAGGCAAGGTCGTCTTCGTCGATTACCACAGGCCGCATCGGGCTCATCCCCTCAAGGGCGTCATGAGCCTGGTCTTCGATCTTTTGGAGCCCTTCGCCAAGGACCTTTGGGCCAACGAGATTTCCAGTTACGCCCGCGCCGCCGGGGACTTCACCTGGTCGAAGCAGACCTATTTCGGCGGCCTGTATCAAAAGACGGTCGCACTCAGAATCCGGCGCCGACAAAGCCCATCGTGAACAAAACGCACGGCGGGCCCGCGCCGCGTGTCCTCCCAGGCGGTGGCGGGGCAGCGGTTGCGGCCGCCTGTCCCGACACCGATCGGCGTGCCGCCGTCAAGGGTTGCGTTGCGACCCGATCGACGGTGAGAATGCGGCTTGGTCGCGGGCGGGCCGAACCTTCGGTATCAGGATGGCTTGTCGCTCTGTGCCTGCGCCGTTGCGAAGCGCGCGGACAATGGCGCATACACGCTTGGCGTAGGGAGGCCGCCGCTTCTATTTAGGCCGTGGAACGTTTCCGCTGTGCCCGCGATGTAGGCCGATCGCTGTCGACAAATCGTGCTGTGACAGGGGGGTGGGGCGATGGAACGCGAATCCATGGAATACGACGTCGTGATCGTGGGCGCCGGGCCGGCGGGCCTGGCGGCGGCGATCCGGCTGCGTCAGCTTTGCGCCGCGACCGGCCGGGAGATTTCGGTCTGTGTCCTGGAAAAGGGCTCCGAGGTCGGCGCACACATCCTCTCCGGCGCGGTCTTCGAGCCGCGGGCGCTCAACGAATTGATCCCCGACTGGAAGGACAAGGGCGCGCCGCTCAACACCCCGGTCGCGGAAGACAAGTTCCTGTACCTTACCGAAAAGCGCGCCTTCAAGGTCTCGAACCGGTTGCTGCCGGAAGAGCTCCGCAACCGCGGCAACTACATCATTTCGCTCGGCAACCTCTGCCGTTGGCTGGGCGAGCAAGCGGAGGCCCTGGATGTGGAAATCTACCCGGGCTTTCCGGCGGCGGAAGTGCTCTACGACGAGGCCGGCCGGGTGAAGGGAGTCGCCACCGGCGAGCTGGGGATCGCCAAGGACGGCACGCGAAAGGACGGCTATCAGCCGGGCATGGAACTGTATGCCAAATACACCCTGTTCGGCGAAGGCTGCCGCGGCTCGCTCACCAAGACGCTCGAGGACCGTTTCTCGCTGCGTCGGGGCGCCGATCCGCAAACCTACGGCATCGGCCTGAAGGAGCTCTGGGACCTCGATCCCGCCCGGCACCGTCAGGGCCTGGTCATGCACACCGCCGGCTGGCCCATGGACAGACAGACCTGGGGCGGCTCGTTCATCTATCACCTGGAGAACAACCAGGCCTCGGTCGGTTACGTGGTGGGGCTCGACTACCGCAACCCGCACCTCTCGCCCTTCGACGAACTGCAGCGCTTCAAGACCCATCCGGCGATCCGGCCCATGCTGGAGGGCGGCAAACGCATCGCCTATGGCGCGCGGGCGCTGAATGAGGGCGGCCTACAGTCGATCCCGAAGCTGGTCTTCCCGGGCGGCGCGTTGATCGGCTGCGCCGCCGGCTTCCTCAACGTGCCCAAGATCAAGGGCAGCCACAACGCCATGAAAAGCGCCATGCTGGCCGCCGAATCGGTCTCCGAGGCGATGTCCTCCGGC
Organism: Kiloniellaceae bacterium; assembly: GCA_046759925.1. Classification (GTDB taxonomy): domain Bacteria; phylum Pseudomonadota; class Alphaproteobacteria; order Kiloniellales; family J153; genus JBHIDD01. The sequence goes on along the minus strand of JBHIDD010000055.1, from coordinate 4,334 downwards.
GATGCGGGATCCGGGGTTCTCGAGAGCTACCCGGAGAAGCTGCGCACCTCCTGGGTCCGCGAGGAGCTGTACAAGGCGCGCAATTTCCGCCCGGCTTTCGGCAAGTGGGGTCTCCTCGGCGGCACCCTCTACGGCGGGCTGGAGCTCAAGATGCTGGGCGGCCGGGCGCCCTGGACCCTGCGCCACAGGCATTCCGACCACACGCGCCTGAGGCCGGCCGCCGATGCCCGGAAAATCGCCTATCCCAAGCCGGATGGGGTCCTCACCTTCGACAGGACCTCCTCGGTCTACCTCTCGAACACGAACCACGAGGAGGACCAGCCCGTCCACCTGCAGCTTAAAAACGAGTCGATCCCGGTCGAGCACAACCTGGCGATTTACGACGCGCCGGAGCAGCGCTATTGTCCGGCCGGGGTCTATGAGATCCTGCGTGACGAGGATGGTTCGAACCCGCGCTTGCAGATCAACGCCCAGAACTGCGTCCACTGCAAGACCTGCGACATCAAGGACCCGCGGCAGAACATCAACTGGGTGACGCCGGAAGGCGGCGGGGGTCCGAACTATCCGAACATGTGACGGCATCGCTCGGGCACGCCGGCGCCCGGATGCGGCCGATCGTGCCGGCGGGCCCCTGCGGCGCCGGTGGCAAGGGCGGCGCCGGGGCCGTTGTGGCGCGGCGGCGCTCTCGGCTAGACTGGCCCCGCGACTCGACGAACCCCAAGGAGGGCGGATTGACGCGGCTCGGGAACTGGAAAGGATTGAGAAAGCGGCTCGGCGGGGCACTGGCCCTGGCGGCCCTGGGGCTACTCGCGGCGGGCTGCGCCGACCGGGCCGAGCCGGTGACCGGCTTGCCGTCGCCCGGGGTCGTGCTGATGGCGGCGGCGGCGGGCCAGGTCGGTAGCGACGCGGGGCCTGCCCTCGGTTCGCCTTACGGCGCCTATCTCGCGGGTCTCTTCGCCGACCGGCGGCACGACCTGTCGGTCGCGGCGGACTTCATGCTTCAGGCGCTGGAATACGATCCGGACAACGCCCAGCTGCTGAGCCGCACCTTCATCCTCATGGCCGGCACCGGGCGCCATGCCAAGGCGGTGGAATTGGCCCGGCGCCTGAACGCGCTCAATCCGGAGCACGGCTTGGTCGGTCTGGTTCTGGCGGTCGATGCGATGGAGCGGGGCAGGCTGGAGGAGGCCGACTCCTACCTTTCCAGGCTGCCCGAGCGGGGCCTCAGCACCATTGCCGGGCCGCTGATGCGCGGCTGGATTCAGATCGCCAGGGGGGACGCCGCGCTTGCGCTCGAGCGCGCCCAGCCGTTGAAGAACAAGAAGGGTTTCGACGTGCTCTACACCCTGCACGTCGCGCTGATGAACGATGTTGCCGGCCGGGTCGCGGCGGCGCGGACGGCTTATGAAGAGGCGCTGAATCTCTCGGGGCAGCCGACGCTGCGCTTGGTTTGGGTGGCCGGCAATTTCTTCGAGCGCGCCGGGCTGCCGGACAAGGCGGCGGAAATCTACCGGGGTTTCCTGGAACAAAATCCCGAGTCCCCGCTATTTGGCCTGGCGCTGGATCGGGTTGCCGGGGGCGACGGACCGCGGGCCACCGTCGCCGACGCCAGGGAAGGTATGGCCGAGGTCCTATTCAACCTGGCCAGCCTGCTCTCGCAGGAGCGGGCCGAGGAGGTGGCGCTGATCCACGCGCACCTGGCCTTGCGGCTCAAGACGGGCTTCGAGATCGCACGGGTGCTGCTGGGCGAGATCCTGCAAGCGCAGGGGCGCGGCCGGGAGGCGATTGCCGTATACCGCGAGGTGCCGGCCGATTCGCCCTATTCCTGGATGGTCCGTCTGCGCATCGCCGAGGCACTGGAGAAATTGGAGATGACCGAAGAGGCGATCGCCGAACTGGAGGGCCTTGCGTCGGCTCGGCCGGAATATTTCGAGCCGCTGTTCCGCCTGGGCAACTTGCTGCGCAACCGGGAGCGCTACGAGGAGGCGGTATCGGCCTATGACCGGGCGGCGGCGCGCCTCGGCTCGCCGGAGCGGCGCCACTGGACGCTGTACTATTTCCGCGGGATCGCGCTCGAGCGTTTGTCGCGCTGGCCGCGGGCCGAGGAGGACTTGCTGCGGGCGCTCGAGCTCGAGCCCGAACAGCCCTTGGTCATGAATTACTTGGCGTATTCTTGGGTCGAGAAGAAGCTGAACCTGGACAAGGCGAAAAGAATGCTGGCGCGCGCGGTCGAGTTGCGCCCGCGGGATGGCTACATCATCGACAGCCTGGGTTGGGTTTACTACCGCCTCGGCGAGTACGACAGAGGCGTCAAATTTCTGGAACAGGCGGTCGAGCTCCGGCCGCAGGATCCGGTCATCAACGATCATCTGGGCGACGCCTACTGGCGGGTGGGGCGGCGCCAGGAAGCGCGCTTTCAGTGGCGCCGGGCCTTGAGCCTCGGGCCGGAGGAGGACCTTATGCCCAAGATCGAGGCCAAGATCGAAGCTGGCCTGACCGCTCCGCCCGAAAACATCTGAGCGCATGGCCGCGCGGGCCGCGCCCGGCGTCGCCCTGCGGCGCCATGCCTGGGCCAAGGTCAACCTGACCCTGCACGTCACCGGGCGCCGCGCCGACGGCTTTCATGAGCTGGACAGCCTCGTCGTCTTTGCGGGCATCGGCGACCGCCTGGAGCTTGCGCCGGCGGCGGATTTGACGCTTGCCGTCGAGGGTCCCTTCGCCGCCGAGCTATCGCCCGCGACCGTGGCCGACGAAACCGGCGCGCCCGGCAATCTGGTGCTCCGCGCAGCAGAGGCGCTCCGGGCGGCCTTCGGGGTCACTGCCGGCGCGTTTCTCCGGCTGGACAAGCAGTTGCCCGTGGCCGCCGGCCTGGGCGGCGGTTCGGCCGATGCGGCGGCGGCGTTCGGCGGCTTGGCCGAGCTGTGGGGCTTGGGCCTGGCCGAGGCGGAGCTGCACGGCCTGGCCGCCGGGCTCGGCGCCGACGTGCCGGTCTGTCTGGTCGGCCGGCCCAGTTTCGTCGGCGGGGTCGGCAACGAGGTTTCGCCCGCGCCGCCGCTTCCGCCGGCCTGGCTGGTGCTGGTCAATCCGGGCGTGGCGCTACCGACGCCGGCGGTTTATGCCGCGCGCCGAGGCGCCTTCTCGCGGCCCCGGCGCTGGTCGGACGCGCTTGCCGATGCGATGGGGCTCGCCGGCCGCCTGGCGGCTTGCGGCAACGATCTGGAATCGGCGGCCCGGGCGATTGCGCCCCAGGTCGGCGAGGTTTCGACCGTGCTCGGCGCGACAGCGGGCTGCCTGCTTGCCCGCATGTCGGGCAGCGGGGCGACCTGCTTCGGGCTCTATGCCGATCGGGACCAGGCCGAGGCCGCGGCGGCCGCCATCCAGGCCGCTCGGCCGGCCTGGTGGATCCGCGCCGCACCGATGCTGCGCGACCGGCAGGAGGGGCCGGTATAAGCCGGACCGCCGGTCGGGAAGGGCGTCGTCGCGGCGCGCCCGGAACTCAGTTGCCGGCTTCGAAAATCCTTACGACCGCGCGCATGTCGGCGAGCAGCGCCTGCGTGGGTTCGCCGTCCACGGGCAAGCCGGCGATTTGCTGATAGAGGCGGATCGCGCTCTTGGTCCGTCGGTCCACCACGCCGTCGGGCTTGCTCGGTTCGAGTTCCAGCCGTGCCAACATCCGCTCCATCTCGGCCAGTTCCTCGGGGTTCAGTTCCGCGGTTGCCGCCGGCGCTTGCGTTTCGGGCCAGGCGTCGGGGGCCGCCCCAACCGGAGCCCCGGTTTCGGCGGACGGACCCTCGACGTTCGGAGCCGCCACCTCGAGTGGCGACTCGATCCTGCTGCCGGTTTCCGGGCGGTCCAGGACCGTCGTCTCGACCGGCGACTCGCTATGGGCCGAGGCCTTTTTGCCGTGCAGGGCCGTTTCGACCGGAATCGCAATCGTAAGCGGGAACACCATCTCTCCCGCAGCGTCGATCGCCCTGGAGGGCGCATCTGCCGCCTGCCGCTCGAGCGGGGTCAGCGCCGGCGGCTCTGGCTGCTGGCTGCTCAATATGACGAGCCCGGCCAGCGCCGCGATGGCCAGGATCGTGAGAATGCGGTTCTGGCCGAGGCCGCGTTTCAGGCGCCGCTTGGTCGTGTGCACCGCATTGGTCGGCACCAGTTTGTTGGCCCGGGGGGCCGCATCCGCGCCGTCTTCGGTTTCCCGGCGTTGCCCGGCGCCGCCAGCACGCGCTCGACGCGCGGGCTGCGCGCGATCTTCCACGCCAGCGCGTGCTCGCGCCCGCCGGAGCCGACCACCAGGACCCGCATCGCGCCCCCGCTCACTAGTGGCGGAAGTG
>JBHIDD010000054.1:0-11600 GCA_046759925.1 Kiloniellaceae bacterium | reverse complement strand
TGCGCCTCGCCGATCTGGCGGCGGCCGCGGCCATCCCCTTGGTCGCGACCAACGACGTGCGGATGCACGCGGCCTCCCGCAAGGCGCTGCTCGATGTCGTCACCTGCATCCGCGAGCACTGCACCATCGACGCGGCCGGCTTCCGGCTTCCGGCGAACGCCGAGCGGCACCTCAAGGCCCCGGAGGAGATGGCCCGCCTGTTCCGGCACGATCCCGGGGCGATGGCCCGGACCTGTGCGATCGCCGAACGCTGTGCCTTCAGCCTCGATGAATTGAAATACGAGTATCCCGACGCGGCGACGGCCGAGGGCCGCAGCCCGCAGGAGGAGTTGGCACACCTCACCTGGATCGGCGCGCGCGCACGTTATCCGGGCGGTTTGCCCGATCGCGTCAAGGCGGTGCTCGGGCACGAGCTGAAGCTGATCGACGAGCTCGGCTACGCGCCCTATTTCCTCACCGTCCACGACATCGTGCGCTTTGCGCGCGCCCGCGGCATCCTCTGCCAGGGCCGCGGCTCGGCGGCCAACTCGGCGGTCTGTTACTGCCTCGGCATCACCGCGGTCGATCCCGCGCGCGTCGATCTGCTCTTCGAGCGCTTCGTCAGCGCCGAGCGCAACGAGCCGCCCGACATCGACGTCGACTTCGAGCACGAGCGCCGCGAGGAGGTGATCCAGTACATCTACGAAAAATACGGCCGCGCGCGGGCCGGGCTTGCCGCCACCGTGATCTGCTACCGCAGCCGCGGGGCGATCCGCGAGGTCGGCAAGGCCATGGGGCTGTCCGCCGATACGGTCTCGGCCTTGGCCGGGCAGGTCTGGGGCTGGGACCGGGAGGGGCTCGACGAGGCCGCGCTCCGCGAACTGGGCCTCGACCCGAACGCGCGGCGCCTGGCCCTGACGCTCGAGCTCAGCCGCGCGCTGATCGGTTTCCCGCGCCACCTCTCGCAGCACGTCGGCGGCTTCGTGATCACCCGCGGGCCGTTGTGCGAGCTGGTGCCGATCGAGAACGCCGCCATGGCCGGGCGCACGGTGATCGAATGGGACAAGGACGATCTGGATGCCCTCGGCATCCTGAAAGTAGACGTCCTCGGCCTGGGCATGCTGACCTGTCTGCGCAAGGGCTTCGATCTCCTGGCGCGGCATACGGGGAAGCGCTACGACCTGGCCTCCGTGCCGGCCGAGGACCCACGCGTCTACGACATGCTCTGCACGGCCGATTCGATCGGCGTCTTCCAGGTCGAAAGCCGCGCCCAGATGGCCATGCTGCCGCGCCTCAAACCGCGCGGCTTCTATGACCTGGTGATCGAGGTGGCGATCGTCCGGCCCGGCCCGATCCAGGGCGACATGGTCCACCCGTACCTTCGCCGCCGCAACGGCGAGGAGAAGGTCGACTATCCCTCCGAGGCCTTGCGTCAGGTGCTCGGCAAGACCCTCGGCGTGCCGCTGTTCCAGGAGCAGGCGATGAAGATCGCCATCGTCGCCGCCGGCTTCAGCCCTTCCGAGGCCGACCGGCTGCGCCGGGCCATGGCGACCTTCCGGCGGGTCGGCACCATCCACACCTTCCGGGGCAAGCTGATCGAGGGCATGACCGCGCGCGGCTACGACCCGGATTTCGCCGCGCGCTGCTTCCGCCAGATCGAGGGATTCGGCACCTATGGCTTTCCCGAGAGCCACGCGGCCAGCTTCGCGCTTCTGGTCTATGTCTCGGCCTGGCTCAAGTGCCATCATCCGGCGGTCTTCGCGGCCGCGCTCTTGAACAGCCAGCCGATGGGCTTCTACGCGCCGGCGCAGATCATCCGCGATGCCCGCGCCCACGGCGTCGAAGTGCGCGCGGTCGACGTCAACGACAGCGACTGGGACTGCACCCTGGAGCCGGCGTCCCCCGGGGCGGGCCGAAAGGCGGGCGCCGGCCTGGCGCTGCGCCTGGGCCTGCGTCACGTCAAGGGCCTGGCCGAGGCCGACGCGCGGGCCCTCACGGCCGCGCGCGGCGCCGGCTACGCGGACCCGGTCGCGCTGTGGCGCCGCGCCGGGCTCGGCACGAAATCGCTCGAGGCCCTGGCCCGGGCCGATGCCTACCGTTCCATGGGGCTTAGCCGGCGCGAGGCGCTCTGGGCGGTCAAGGGCCTACCCGCGGGCACCAAGTCCCGATCCCTCCTGCCGCTCTTCGCCGCCGCGCAGGCCGAAGAGCGCGGCCCCGAACCCGCCGCCCGGCTGCCCGAAATGGGCCTTGGCGAACACGTGGCCGAGGACTACGCCAGCCTGCGCTTCTCGCTCAAGGCGCACCCGGTTTCCTTCCTGCGCCCCGGCCTTAAGGCCGAGGGCATGGTCGAGACGGCGCGCTTGATTGAGCTTGCGAGCGGCAAGCCGGTCAAGATCGCCGGGCTGGTCCTGGTGCGCCAGCGGCCGGGCACCGCCAAGGGCGTGATCTTCGCCACCCTCGAGGACGAGACCGGGGTCGCCAACATCATCGTCTGGCCGGATATTTTCGCGCGCTACCGCAAGACGGTCTTAAGCGCGCGCTTGCTTGGCGTCGAGGGGCCCTTGCAGCGCGAGGGCCTGGTCGTCCACGTCATCGCCAAGCGGCTTTTCGACCTGACCCCGCGCCTGGCCGCGCTGACCACGCCACCCACACGCGAACGCGGCGCGCCGCTTACCCCGCCGCAGGCCCGCGCCCACGATGCCGGCCGCCCGGGCCGGGACCTGCCGCCACGGACCGCCGCCCGCGATCCGCGCTTTCCCTCGCGCGATTTCAGGTGAGGCAAACCCGGGACAGGACCCGCGCACCGGGGCAAGATACGCCCTTGCCTGTCGATAGCGAATTAAGTTGACCGGTTTTCGTAGCACATGGGTTGACCGCTGTTGTTGTTGCGGCTGTGGGTAAGTCCTGAGACTTACCCACAGCCGGGGCGGCCCAGAGGTTTCAAGCGGCCACACGATCCTGTTGCGGATCAAGGGTTCCATCGGCTGCGTAGGAGGCGGTCCGGGCCGAGCCCGGCGCGGAAAACCGGGCCAAGTGACGTCGATTCGGTCGCGTCGCGCCGGGGCGCGCAAAACCGCGATTCTTGGTACATGGCAGCGCTGTCGCCAGCAAACCGCTCGACGGGGCGCTTCAAATCGAACAGGGTCCGCCTCGGCGAATCCCCCTCTCGGGCAACGCTCTATGACGCCGGCGCCGTCTCCTCACCGGAGGCGTTTCCGCCCGCCAGGTCCGCTCCGGCGAGCACCCGGCGGATCAGGGCGATGCTTTCCTTAAGGCCATAGAGCGCGATGAAGGAGCCCATGCGCGGGCCCTGCTCCTGGCCGAGGAGGATTTCGTAGAGCGCCTTGAACCAGGCGCGCAGGTCGGGAAAGTCGTGCCGCTTGCCGACCTCGTAGACCTGGGTCTGGATGGTTTCCCCGTCGGCATCCCCGGGCAGCGCCTGCAACTCGGCGAGCAGGTCGGCCAGCGCCGCGCGCTCCGTCTCGTTCGGCGCGCGGTACCGCTTGGCCGGCTTGACGAAATCCCGGTAGTAGCGGACGGCGCACCGCACCAGGGAATCGAGAATCGGCGCGTTCTCCGGGCTCGCCTCGGGCGCGTAGCGCGAGATGAAGCCCCAGAGCACGGCGGGGTCCTCGGTGTTGCAGACGTTCGCGAGGTTGAGCAGGATGTTGTAGCCGAGGTGCGCCCTTTCCCTGGGCGGCTTGCCGTCGTGAATGTGCCAGGCCGGGTTCTCCAGCCGCTTGGCCGCATCCTCCCGGTGGACCCGGTCGAGGACGCTCAGGTACTCGTCCACCGTTCGCGGGATGACGTCGAAGAACAGCCGCTTGGCCGTCCGCGGCTTCCGGTACATGAACAACGCCAGGCTTTCCTGGGGCGCATAGGCGAGCCATTCCTCGACGGTGAGCCCGTTGCCCTTCGACTTGGAGATCTTCTCGCCCTTCTCGTCGAGGAACAGCTCGTAGGTGAAGCCCGCCGGCGGGCGGCCGCCGAGGATTTTCTCGATGCGGCTGCCGAGCCTCACCGAATCGATCAGGTCCTTGCCCGACATCTCGTAGTCGACGTCGAGCGCCGCCCAGCGCATGGCCCAGTCGACGCGCCATTGCAGCTTGCAGTGGCCGCCCGTGACGGGCACTTCGAACCGGCCCTCGATTTGGTCCGCGAAGACGACGGTGCCGTCCTGCGGTCTGCACTCGATCGCAGGCACCTCCAGCACCTGCTTGCGGCCGTCGCGCTCACGGATCGGCAAGAATGGGCAGTAGGTTCGCCGGCGCTCTTCGCCGAGCGTCGGCAACACGACGCCCAGGATTTCGTCGTAATGTTCGAGCACCTTCAAAAGCGCGCGATCGAACCGGCCGCTCTTGTAGCACTCGGTGCTGCTCTGGAACTCGTAGTCGAAGCCGAACTGATCGAGAAACGCTTTGAGCCGCGCGTTGTTGTGCTGGCCGAAGCTCTCGTGGGTGTCGAAGGGATCGGGGATCGACGTCAGCGGAGTGCCGAACGTGGTTATCTTGTCGCCAACGTACTGCGCCAGCATCTCCCGGTTGGGCACGTTGTCCGGGACCTTGCGCAGGCCGTCCATGTCGTCCGAGAAGCAGAACAGCCGCGTCGGCAGGTCGCTCAGGCGCCGGAAGGCCTGGCGGACCATGGTGGTGCGCACCACCTCGCCGAAGGTCCCGATGTGCGGCAGACCGGAGGGGCCATAGCCGGTCTGAAACAACACGTAGCCCTTGTCCGGCGTCTTGCCGCCCAGGCGCTTCAGCAGGTTGCGGGCTTCCTCGAAGGGCCATGCCCTGGCGGCCAGGGCCAGCTCGCGCTCACTCGCCATTTCGGATTCGCGCCGTTTCTTTGTGGACGCCCCGGAACCTAGGCTCGGGGTGGCCCGGCGTCAACGGCGCGCGGCCGGCGCATCACCGGGCCTCCGCGGGGCGCCGCGGCCCGCGCAGCAGGCCGTACAAAAAGCCGCGCTCCCGCGCCATTGCGAGAAACGCCTCGCGCTGCCGGGGCGAGAGCGTCGCAAGATAGGCGTGCAGCTCGGCCGCCAGATCGGCGAAGTGCGCGCGGCGCCGTTCCGAGCCTTCGGCCAAGAGGACGAGGACCCGATCCCGGTCGAAGGCCGGCTTGTCGAGCTCGGCCAGCAGCGCCGCGCGCAGCCGGTTGCGCGGCCCGCGGATCTCGTGGCGGCGCTTGCTCGCCCGTTCGCGCAGCGCCAAGAGTCCCTGGCGCTGTTCCTCGGTGAGCGCCAGACGCTGGGCGACGAAGTCGATGCGCCGCTCCGGCGTCTCGGACAGTTGCCCCTTGGTGTACTTGGTATAGGCGACGCCCGCGATGAAGAAGACGTTGAGCGCCAGCGACACGGCGAGCAGGATCCAGGGGAGTTTCGCGCGCATCATCGAGCTCCTACAGCAGGTCGTCGGCCGGGCCGGCAAGCCCCAAGCTGAGTTCCTCGGCCAGCAGCTCGTCGAGCGCCGCCATTTCGACCGAGCCGGTACGGCCCAGCTCGAACCCGATGACGGAGGCCAACAGCACGGCGGCCGCGATCCCGGCCCAGCCGGCCGGACGCGCCAGAGCCGCCGGCGCCGCCAGACTCTCCGCCAGGCGGGCGGCGATTGCGGGACGGGCGGCGGCCGGCGGCTGGCGCACCAGACCCTCGGCGCGCCCCAGCAGACCACCGGAGACGGGCGCGGGGGCCGCCGCCCGGGCCTCCCACGCCGCGATGACCAGGTCCAGCGCGTCCGTGGACCCGGCCATCCAAGCCTCGACGCGCGCGCGCGCCGGTGCTTCCAGCCGATCATCGAGATAGGCGGCAAGGGTGAGCGCGCCGGGCGCCTCGGCCGGCGCCGCGGCCTCCTGCCAGGCCGCGCGGGCCCGGGCCCACAGCGCGGCTTCGCTCCCGTCCCTCTTGCTGTCCTCGGTCATGATGTCCCGGTCTCCCCTTCAGGCCGTTGTACGCAAATCATAGCGGAAACATCCCTTTTCGAGGCTCACGGTTCCGGCTCCCGGAAATGCGCCCGAAGCTTTACGAGCGCCTTGTGATGGGTGCTGCGCACGGTCTGGGGCGCCACCCCCAGGAAGGCCGCCGCCTCGGCGACATCCATCTCCCGCCGGTGCAGCAGCTCGAGGACGAGTGCCTGGCGGGGCGACAAAAGGTCCGGCGGGATCTTCACCCGCTCGGGATTCCTGGGTTCCACCGCCAGGCGGGACTCGGGGACCGCTTCCAGGGGCTGGGTCGGACGGCGCAGGCGGCGCAGGTGATCGATCGCCGCGCTGGTGGCGATCACCGTGAGCCAGGTGGTCAGCCGGGCCCGCTTGGCGTCGTAGCTCTTGAGCAGCCGGAAGTCGTTGGCGCAAAGCCGCAGGAAGACGTCCTGGGCGACATCCTCGGCGTCGTCGCCGCGCCCGGCCGGAACGAGACGGCGCTGGACCGCGGCGTAGATGACCGGCGCGAAGCCGGCGACGAACCGGTCCCACGCCGCCTTTTCGCCCTTGACCAGGCGATGCAGGTCCTCGAACGGCGCCGAAGCCCGGTGCCGCGCCCCGCCGCGGCGCCGAATCGTTCCGCTGTGCCGGCTCATGGCAGGAGTGGTACACCGCCGGCCCCGGCGGCGCCAGCCGTGACGGCAGCGCCTGCGTCCCGCTATAGTCGTGCGATGAACGGGCCGGTTTCGCCCGCCCGACAGGCCGGCTTCCGACTCCGCGACCCTGGACCGCCGGGGACGTGCCGGCGCGCAAGCGGGAGGGAGCCGGCAACGGCGACGGTGTGGGCGGCGGCCGACCCGGGCCCATGGAAGCCGCTCGTTGGACCCGATGAATCGCGGAGCGAGGCATGGCCGACATCGTGATTACCGAGTTCATGGATGACGAGGTTGCCCGCGAGTTGACGCGGACCCACGACGTTCTCTACGAGACGGATCTCGTCGACCGGCCCGCGGATCTCGTTGCGGCCGCCAGGGACTGTCGCGCCCTGATCGTGCGAAACCGCACGCGGGTCGACGCGGAACTTCTCGACCAATGCCCAAAGCTCCGCGTCATCGGACGGCTCGGGGTGGGGTTGGAACGAATCGATCTCGCCGCCTGCGCGGCGCGCAATGTGGTCGTCTGCCCGGCGCGGGGGGCGAACGCCATTGCGGTGGCGGAATACGTCATCGCCGGGCTGCTGCTGCTGTTTCGCGGCGCCTTTTACGCCACGGCGCAGGTGCTCGGCGGTGCCTGGCCGCGCACCGAGCTGGTCGGCAGGGAGCTCGCCGGGCGCGCCCTCGGCCTCGTCGGTTTCGGCGACATCGCCCGGCACGTCGCGGCCCGGGCGGCCGGGTTCGGCATGCGCCTGCTGGCCTTTGACCCCTACATCGAGCCGGACGACCCGATCTGGCGCGAACTGGGGACGGCGCGGGTCGATCTGGATCGCCTGCTGGCGGACTCCGACGCGGTCAGCCTGCACACGCCCCTGACGGAGGAGACGCGGCACCTGATCGGCGCGGCCGCCTTCGCCAAGATGCGGCCGGAGGCGGTCCTCATCAACACCGCGCGCGGCGGCGTCGTGGACGAGACGGCGCTCGTCGACGCCCTGAAGCAAGGACGCATCGCGGGCGCCATGATCGACGTCTTCGCGGAGGAACCGCTGTCCGCCGGGTCCGCGGCCAGGTTCGAGGCCGTTCCCAATCTGATTTTGACGCCGCACATCGCCGGGGTGACAAAGGAATCAAACCGGCGGCTCAGCGTGGTCACGATCGAAAACGTGCTCCGGGTCCTCGATGAAGCAACCTGACGGCGGGAGGACGGCCGAGACGACATCAGCCATCCGGGACACGGGCATCGCGGGCAAGCCGCGCCAAGTCCCTGCGACGGCGCACCGGCGGCCCATGCAACCGAAACCCAACGGGAAGAGCCATGACACTCAAATACCGCACGCTAGCCGACGACCGGCGGGGCCGACTGAAGGCCATGCTGGCCGCCGGGCGGAAGATCCGCGCGGTCGAGGCGCACAACCCGCTTTCCGCCATCATCGGCAGCAACGCGTCGATCGCGCGGCCCGACGGCACGACAAAGCAATTCGACGCGATCTGGCTGTCGGGATTTACCTGCGCCGCGGCACGGGGCCTGCCCGACGCGGAACTCGGCCGCTTCGAGAAGCGGCTGGAAACCATCGAGGAAATCGCCGCCGCGACGAGCAAGCCGTTGATCGCGGACGGCGATACCGGCGGCGACCCGCTCGGCTGTCAGTACCTCTGCGCGCGCCTGGAGTCCCTCGGGGTTGCCATGGTCATCATCGAGGACAAGATCTTCCCGAAACGCACCAGCCTTGCCGCCGGCGTCCGGCATGACCTCGAGGCGCCGGCCGCGTTCGTCGACAAGATCGGCAAGGCGAAGGACGTCCTCCTGACCGACGAGATGCTGATTTTCGCGCGCATCGAAAGCCTGATCGCCGGCGCCGGGCTGGACGACGCGCTCACCCGGGCGCGCGCCTATCTCCGGTCCAGCGCCGACGGCATCGTGATCCATTCCAAGGACCGGTCGGGCGAGGAGATATTCAGGTTCCTCGACGGCTACAACGCGCTCTGCGGCGAACTGGGTATCGCCAAGCCCCTGCTGTGCATCCCCACCGCCTACAACTTCGTCAACGACGCGGAGCTGTTCGCGCGCGGCGCCTCGGTGGTGATGCACGCCAACCACCTCCTGCGGGCCGCCTACCAGGCCATGCAGGAGGTCTGTGCCAGCATCCTGGAGCACGACCGCAGCCTGGAGGCCGATGGCCTCTGCGTGGCGCTTCCCGAGCTGTTCGAGCTGATCGGCGTCGGGGCATAGGCGCCGCCGTTGGGCCCGCGCGTTTCGAACTCGGACGCCGACCGCTATAGTCGCAGGATGCCCGCCTCCACCTCGTCCAGGCGAACCGCCGGAGCCGGCAAGCGAACCGCCGGCGCCGGCAAGCGAACCGCCGGGCGCGTGCCCGCCGCGCCGCTGCTCGCGGCGGGTTTGCGCGAGGCGGTCTGGGTGACGGCTCGGGGCGCGGTCGAGCGGCTCGAACCGGCCGCGGCCGCGGCCCGGGCCCGGGGCGAGCCGCCGCTGCTCTGCCATGCCAAGGCGACCGCCCGGCGGCTCGGCGTCGAACCCTTCCCGGCTTACGATCTTGTGGAGCTCTTCGCCTTCGTCCGTCCGACCGGCTTTTGCACCCCGACGCCCAAGGGGCTGGCCGCGGCGCTCGGCCTGCCGCCGCCGACCGACCTGGAAGCCGCCGCGCGGATCCTAAGCGAGGCCGCCGGCCAGTTGCTGAACCAACTCGCCGCGCGCGGGGCCAAGCGCGATCCGGACGCCCCCGGCATCGCCTGGGCCATGGCGCGGGCCGGCTGGTCCTGGGGCGCTTACGTCCTGGCCGCGCTCGGCCTCGCCGAAGCCGGAAGCGCGGAGACGCGGGGCGCCGCACCGTCCGGTGGACTCGATGTCTGGAACCGTCTCCCGAGCTGGCGCGATCAAGCGCCGTCGGCGCCCCCGGGGAGCCAGGCCGTGGGGGCGGCCGAGGCCCGGGCGCGGCTGGCCGAACTGCTCGGGCCCGAGGCCGAGGCGCGGCCGCAGCAGGCGGACTACGCCTCCGCCGTCAGCCAGGCCTTCGCCCCGCGCGACGCCCCGGGCGAGCCGCGGCTGGTGCTGGCCGAAGCCGGCACCGGCGTCGGCAAGACCGTGGGCTACATCGCGCCGGCCAGCCTTTGGGCCGAGAAGAACCGGGCCCCGGTCTGGATCTCGACCTTCACACGCAACCTGCAGCAGCAGATCGACGGCGAGCTCGACCGCCTCTATCCCCTGCCCGCGGACAAGGCGAAGCGGGTGGTGATCCGCAAGGGCCGGGAGAACTACCTCTGCCTCCTGAACCTGGAAGAGGCGGTGCGCGGCCTCCCCGCCCGGCCCCGGGACGGGGCGGCCGTCGGGCTGATGGCGCGCTGGGCGGCCCGGACCCGCGACGGCGACATGGTCGGCGGCGACTTTGCCGGCTGGTTGGCGGATCTCATCGGGCGCGACCGCACCCTCGGCCTCACCGACCGGCGCGGCGAGTGCGTCTATTCCGCCTGCCCGCATTACGGCAAATGCTACATCGAGCGCGGCATCCGGCGCGCCCGCCACGCCGAGATCGTCGTCGCCAACCACGCGCTCATCATGATCCAGGCGGCCCTTGGCGGCGGCGAGGACGGCCAGCTGCCCGGGCGCTACGTCTTCGACGAGGGGCACCACCTCTTCGCCGCCGCGGATTCCGCCTTCGCCGCCCGGCTCTCGGGCCAGGAAACCCATGCGCTTCGCCGCTGGCTGCTCGGCGCCGAGGGGCACGGCCCGAGCGCGCGCCGGATCCGCGGCCTGCGCCGCCGGGTCGAGGACCTGATCGCAGGCGACAGCGCGGCGCAGGAAAAACTCGAGGAAGCGCTGCGCGCGGCGCGCGCACTCGCCGGCGACGGCTGGCACCGGCGCATCGCCGCGGCCGCGCCGCGCGGCGCTTGCGAGCGGTTCCTGGCGCGCGTCCGTCAACAGGTCTACGCCCGCGCCGACAATCCGGACATACCCTACGGTCTGGAGGCGTCCACCAGGCCCCCGGTGCCGGGGCTCCTGGCGGCGGCCGAGGAGCTGGCAACCGCGCTCGACCGGCTGACCAGGCCGCTGGCCGAGGTCCGGAAACGGCTGGCCAAGCGGCTCGCCGACGACGCGGACACGCTGGACAGCGATACGCGCCGGCGCATCGACGCGACCGGCCGCGGCATCGAGCGCCGCGCGCTCCTGCCCGTCGCGGCCTGGCGGCAGATGCTCGCCGCGCTTAAAGCGGAGACCCCGCCCGAGTTCACCGACTGGTTCACGGTCGAGCGCAGCGACGGTCGCGACCTCGATGTCGGCATGCACCGGCACTGGATCGACCCGACGGTTCCCTTTACCGGCGCGCTGATGGCCGAGGCCCAGGGCCTGGTGATCACCTCGGCCACGCTGACCGACGGCAGCGGCGACGCGGCGGCGGACTGGGCCGCCGCCGAGCGGCGCACCGGCGCCTGCCACCTGCCGAACCCGGCGATCCGGGCCCGGGCGCTCTCGCCCTTCGACTACGGCGCCCAGACCCGGGTCTTCGTGGTCACCGACCTGCGCAAGGACGACCTGGCTCAGGTGGCCGCCGCCTACCGCGCCCTGTTCCTGGCCTCGCGCGGCGGGGCGCTCGGCCTGTTCACCGCGATCAAGCGCCTGCGCGCGGTGCACGCCCGGATCGGCGGCGCGCTGGAGCAGGCGGGCCTGAGCCTTTACGCCCAGCACGTCGACGGGCTGGACACCGCGACCCTGGTCGACATCTTCCGGGCCGAGGAGGATTCGTGCCTGCTCGGCACCGACGCGGTGCGCGACGGGGTCGACGTGCCCGGCCGGGCGCTCAGGCTCATCGTGTTCGACCTGGTGCCCTGGCCCCGGCCCGACATCGCCCACAAGGCGCGCCGCGCGATCTTCGGCGGCCGGGCCTACGACGACCAGCTGACCCGGTTCCGGCTGAAACAGGCCTATGGCCGGCTGATCCGGCGCGCGGATGACCGCGGCGTCTTCGTCCTGCTCGATCCCAGGATGCCCTCGCGGCTTTCAGGCGCCTTCCCCGCGGGCGTCCAAGTCCGCCGCCTGGG
>JBHIDD010000053.1:0-11751 GCA_046759925.1 Kiloniellaceae bacterium | reverse complement strand
CGACGAAGCAGGCGACCGCCCCCTTCATGTCGACCGCGCCCCGGCCATAGAGGATGTCGTCCTTGAGCGTCGCGGCGAAGGGGTCGACCGTCCACGCCGGCCGCTCGCCTTCGGGCACCACGTCGGTGTGGCCGGCGAAGCAGAAGTTGGGGGCCTCATCGCCGATGCGCGCGTAAAGGTTGTCGACCGGCTCGGTTCCCTCCGCATCGAAGCGGAGCCTGTGG
The DNA here is from genome assembly GCA_046759925.1 of Kiloniellaceae bacterium. Classification (GTDB taxonomy): domain Bacteria; phylum Pseudomonadota; class Alphaproteobacteria; order Kiloniellales; family J153; genus JBHIDD01. The sequence goes on along the minus strand of JBHIDD010000053.1, from coordinate 11,527 downwards.
CGCGTGAAACCGAGATCGGCCAGGGCCGACTCGAGGACATCGAGGGCCCCCGCGTCCTGAGGCGTGACGCTGGGGCAGCGCAGGAGCGCCCGGGCAAGGGCCACGGGGTCGGAGGCCTCAGGTCCGTGTTTCCGGGTCAATCGCGCAACAGCTCGTTGATCGAGGTCTTGGCGCGGGTCTTCTCGTCGACCCGCTTGACGATCACCGCGCAATAGAGACCCGGGCCCGGTCCGCCGTCGGCGAGCGGCTTGCCCGGCTGGCTGCCGGGGACGACCACCGAATAGGCCGGCACGCGGCCGGTGAAGACCTCGCCGGTCTTGCGGTCGATAATCTTGGTCGAGGCGCCGATGTAGACCCCCATGGAGAGCACCGATCCGGTCTCGACGATCACGCCCTCGGCCACCTCCGCCCGGGCGCCGATGAAGCAGTTGTCCTCGATGATGACGGGTCCGGCCTGAATCGGCTCCAGCACGCCGGCGATGCCGGCGCCGCCGGAAATGTGGCAGTTCTGGCCGACCTGGGCGCAGGAGCCGACGGTGGCCCAAGTGTCGATCATGGTGCCGCTGTCGACATAGGCACCGACGTTGACGAAGCTCGGCATGAGGACCACGCCCGGCGCGATGTACGCGGAGCGGCGGACCACGCAGTTCGGTACGGCGCGGAAACCGGCCGCGCGGAACTCGGCATCGCTCCAGCCGGCGAACTTCGAGGCGATCTTGTCCCACCAGGGCGTGAGCTCGCCCGGGCCGCCCGGGATCGTGGTCGTGTCGTAAAGACGGAAGGACAGCAGCACCGCCTTTTTCAGCCACTGGTTGACGTGCCAGCGGCCGCCCATCTTCTCGGCGACCCGGAAGGTCCCGGAATCGAGTCCCTGGAACGCGGCCTCGATGGCTTCGCGCACTTCGCCGTGGGTGGCCGGCGAGACTTGGTCGCGCGTCTCCCAGGCGGCGTCGACAATGCTTTGCAGGTCTGCGGCATTCATGGACCCGGTCCGGCCAGCGGGTGGCGGAAAGCGGTGGGCCTGCGAAAATGCGCGAGGCCAATGCCCCTGTCAACGCCTGCGGGCGCCGCCAGGCGGCATCGACCCGAGCCGCGCCCGGATCCGAAAAGCCCTGGAAATTGGCGATTTAGATGGCTGTTAACGAGGCCTGAGGCAGAGTCGCGCAGGACTTCTGACCGACCATCCGGCCGGATCGGGATCGGGATGGCACGGCGACGTGCGGCCAAGTCCTTGAAATCAGGCCGGCCCGCTCGGACTCCGGAAGAGATGGCCTGGCAGCTCGGCTGCTTCCAGAGCCTGACCGGACAGCGGGCCCCGTCGCGGCCGCTCAGCCGCGCCGGATCAGCGTGCCGATGCCGCGGTCGGTGAAGATCTCCAGCAGCATCGAGTGGGGAACCCGGCCGTCCAGGATGACCGCCGCATCGACGCCGTTTTCGACCGCCTCCGTGCAGGTCTCGAGCTTCGGGAGCATGCCGCCGGAGATGGTGCCGTTCGCCTTGAGCGCGCGGACCTCATCGGTGGTGAGCTCGGGAATGAGCTCACCCTGCTTGTTCAGCACGCCGACCACGTCGGTCAGCAACAACAGACGCGCCGCGCCGATCGCCGAGGCGATTGCGCCGGCCACCGTGTCGGCATTGATGTTGTAGGTTTCGCCCTCGGAACCGACGCCGATCGGGGCCACGACCGGAATCATGCCCGACTGCTCGAGCGAGGTCAGGACCCGAGGGTTGATCTGGCTGGGCTCGCCGACGAAGCCGAGATCGAGGATCCGCTCGATGTTGGAGTGCTCGTCCCGGACCGTCCGGCGAAGTTTGCTCGCCCGAATCAGGCCGCCGTCCTTGCCCGAGACGCCGATGGCGGTGCCGCCCGCGCCGTTGATCGCGTTGACGATTTGCTTGTTAATGGTGCCCGAGAGCACCATCTCGACGACCTCGACGGTCTCGGCGTCGGTCACCCTTAGGCCGTCGACGAATTCGCTCTTGATCCTGAGGCGATCGAGCATCTGGGCGATCTGCGGACCGCCGCCGTGGACGACGACCGGATGAATCCCGACCTGCCTTAACAGCACGATGTCGCTGGCGAAAATCTCCGACAGTTCCTTATCCCCCATGGCGTGGCCGCCGTACTTTATGACGAAGGTCCTGCCCGCATAGCGGCGCATGAACGGCAGCGCCTCGGTAATCGTCCGGGCGGTGCGCAGCCAGTGCTTGGTGTCGCTCAAGCTGGTTCGGGGCATGGCGCGAAGTCTAACGTCACGGCGCGGGGGCCGCCAGCGCGGCGAGCGCCGCCCGGAGCGCGGCCATGCCATCGCCGGTCGCCGCGCTGGTGACCCGGCATTCGGGATGGGCGGCGGGGTGACCGGCCAGTTCCCCGGCCGTTGCCCGGCGGATCGCGGAAAGCGCGCGGGGTTTCACCTTGTCGGCCTTGGTGAGGACGATCTGGTAGGAAACCGCGGCCGCGTCCAGCTCCGCCATCATCTCGCGGTCGCTCGGCTTCAGGCCGTGGCGCGCGTCGACCAGCAGACAGACCCGGCGCAGCAGCGGCCGGCCCCTCAGGTAGACTCGCATCAGACCGGTCCAACGCCGGATCTCGGTCTTCGCCGCGCGGGCATAGCCGTAGCCCGGCAAATCGACCAAAACCAGGCGGCCGCCCAGGTCGAAGAAGTTGAGCTGCCGGGTGCGTCCAGGTGTGTGCGAGATCCGGGCGAGCGATTTGCGCCCGGTGAGCGCGTTCAAGAGGCTCGATTTCCCGACGTTGGAGCGGCCGGCGAAGGCCACCTCGGGCAGGTCGAAGTCCGGCAGTTGCGCCTCGTCGGCCGCCGCGCCGAGGAAGGTGCAGTCTCTCGCGAACAGCAGGCGGCCGGCCTCGAGCGCCGGTTCCGGCCCGGCGGCCCCGGCACAGCCGGCATTGGCGGGCTCTGCGGTCACGGCGCCTTCTCGACCCGGCCGTCAGGTCGTTCCGGCTCTCCGCCCGACCGGCATGCCGACGCGGCGCATGATCACGTACTGCTGGAGAATCGACAGAAGGTTGTTCCACGTCCAGTAGATCACCAGGCCGGAGGGGAATTGCGCCAAGATGAACATGAACATGAGGGGCAGGAAGAGGAAGATCTTCGCCTGGATCGGGTCGGGCGGCTGGGGGTTCAGGCGTTGCTGCAGGAACATGCTCAAGCCCATCACGATAGGCCAGATTCCAAGGTTCAGGAGGTCAAGGGGACCCAGCGGCGGCACCGTCCAGGGCAGCAGGCCGAAGCCGTTCAGGATCGAGGTCGGGTCCGGCGCCGAGAGGTCCTGAATCCAGGCGAAGAACGGCGCATGGCGCATATCTATGGTGACGAACAAAACGACGTAAAGGGCGATGAACACCGGGATCTGGATCACGATCGGCAAACAGCCGGACATCGGGTTGGCGCCTTCCCGCTTGTAGAGCGCCATCATCTCCTTCTGCAGCCGCTGCTTGTCGTCCTTGAAGCGCTCGCGCAGGTCCAGCATTTCGGGCTGCAACTTGCGCATCTTCGCCATCGACCGGTACGACTTGTTGGCGAGCGGAAAGAACAGCAGCTTGATGATCACCGTGACCACCATGATCGCCAGGCCGTAGTTGCCCAAGAGCCCGTAGAAGAACAGGAGCGCCTTGTGCATCGGGATGGTCAGGAAATAAATGATGGTGAAATCTATGGCCATGTGGAAGAGCTTGATGCCCAGCTCGTCCCTATAGCGCTCCAGGATCTGGACCTCCTTGGCACCGGCGAACAGATGGTTCGTCACTTCGGCAGTGGCCCCGGGCGACACGGCGATGCCGGCGGAGCTGTAGTCGGCCTGGTATTTGTCGGTACCGTCGCGCGCGGTGTGATGAAAGCTGGTGTTGAGCGCTTTTCCCTGATCGGGCACCAGGGCGACCATCCAATATTGGTCTTTGATGCCGATCCAGCCGCCGGTGGTCTCATTTTGGATCAGGCCCTTTTCTTGGAGATCGTCGTATTCGATCTCCTCGAGCGTGCCGTTGAGGACACCGACGGGTCCTTCGTGAAGCATCCAGAACGGGCTGACCTCCGGCGTGCCGGTGCGCGAGATCAAACCGAAGGGCGAAAGGGTCACCGCCGTTCGGCCCTCGTTCACGAGCCGCTGGGTCACCGTGAACATGTAGTATTCGTCGATTTCGTAGACCCGCTCGAAGCGCAGGCCCCGGCCGTTCTCCCAGCTCAGGGTCACCGGCCGGCCGGGCGAGAGGATCTCGCCGTCGGCCTGCCAGAGCGCATCCGCCGGCGTTGCGGCGGTGCTGGTATCCGGCGCCATCCAGCCGAAGTTCGCAAAATACGGATTCGCCGCGCCGGGGGGCGACAGCAGGACGATCTGGCCGCTGGTCTTCTCGATGGTCTCGCGGTAGCGGGTGAGGATCAGGTCGTCGATCCGGCCGCCGATCAGCGAAATGGAGCCCCTCAGCCTCGGGATTCGATCTTGACCCGCGGGGTCTGCGCGGTCAGTTGCGCGCGGTCGAGCCGGCCTGGAAGCGCCGCGGGCGCTTCGTCCGGGGCGCCCGGCGGCCTCGGTAAATCGAGCGTGCCGGGCGCCGGCGCTTCGACGGTTACGCCGGGCTGGGGCGCCGGTTGCTCGGCCTGCTGTGCCTGTTGCATCCGCTGGCGCTGCGGTTCGACATAGAGGAACTGGAACGTCAGCAGGATGACGACCGACAGGACGATCGCCAGGATGAGGTTGCGTTGGTCCATGTGACCTGTCGCTCCAGGGCGGCGGCGCTCAGGACTGGCCGTGACAGGGCCGCGCCGGCGGCCCGGCCCGCCGGCCCCGCGCGTCGACGGTGTTGCGGCCGAAGGTCTCCGGCACCGGATCGTAGCCATCCCCGCCCCAGGGATGGCAGCGCGCGATCCGGGCAATCGCCAGCCAGCCGCCGCGCAGCACGCCGTGGCGGGCAAGCGCCTCGCAGGCGTACTGCGAGCAGCTCGGCAGGTAGCGGCAGCTCATCGGCAAGACCGGCGACAGTGCGAGCTGGTAGACCCGGACGAAGCCGATCAGGATGTGCCGTACAAGCTTCATAGGTCGTCTCTTGCCCTGGGCGTCCGGGCGTCCGATTTCCGCGCCCGTCCCTCGTCCGTGGCGGCCTTCCGCACGGCTCTCCGCAGATCCGCCACGAGATCGGCGTAGCGGCGGCCGAGCGTGCCGCTGCGCCCGATCAGCACGTAGTCGTAGCCGGGCTCTCCGCACTCGGGGAAGACCTCGCCGGCGACCGCGCGCAGCCGGCGGCGGGCCCGGTTGCGCTGGACCGCGTTGCCGATCTTCCGGCTGACCGTAAAGCCGACACGGACCGCATCATGGCCCTCCGCCGCCCGCGGCGCCAGCCTGCGCGACGATACATCGCCCCGGGGTGTGCGCCGTCTGGCTTGCAGAATTAGGCCGGGTGTAACCCATTTGGACCGCGCGGCCGCGACCTTCAAGAAATCGGGCCGCTTTTTGAGACGCCCGACGATCGGCATCATCGCGGCTTACGCGGAAAGACGCTTGCGACCCTTGGCACGGCGCCGCGCGAGGACTCTGCGGCCAGCGACGGTGGCCTTTCGGGCACGGAAGCCGTGGCGACGTTTGCGGACCAGCACACTAGGCTGAAAAGTGCGCTTCACGGCAGAGACTCCGCTGTACGGGTGGATGGAATTTGCCGAGGGTGTATAAGGGCAGGCTCCCCATCTGTCAACGATCGGGCGGGCGGAGGTCCGCCTCACGCCGGCCTCACACCTTGGTGACTGGTTGTCGCAAAGCTGCGATGCTACACAACAAGGTGACTTGGGCGTCATCGACCGCGGGGGACCGGGGCCGAAGCGGCGCCCTTGAATTTGTCACCCGGGCCCGCTTGACGCCGCGACGCCATCCGCGGCACGGCCCGCCCGACCGGGATTCGGACCACGTCATGAGCGAGCCGACTGGAACCACGCCGCGCAAGGGACTCTCGCTGGGCCGGCTGCTGCCCTTGATGGTCCTGGTGACCGGTCTGGGGCTGTTCTTCGCCTTTGGTCTCGACCGCTATCTGAGCTTCGAGGCGCTGCATGAGCACCGCGCATGGCTGGTGGCCCGGGTCGACGAACTGGGGCTCCTGGCCAGGCTGATTTTCATCGCGATCTACGCCATCGCGATCGCCTTTTCGATTCCCGGCGGGGCGATCCTGACCGTTGCCGCCGGGTTTCTGTTCGGCACGCTGGCCGCGGCCGGCTGCGTCGTGCTGGCCGCCACATCGGGGGCGGTCGCCCTGTTCCTGGCGGCGCGGACGGCGCTCGGCGATTTCTTACGGGCCAGGGCGGGGCCGGCGCTGCGCCGCATGGAAGCGGGCTTCCAGAAGAACGCCTTGAGCTACCTTCTCGTGCTGCGGCTCATTCCGATATTTCCCTTCTGGCTGGTCAACCTGGTCCCGGCCTTCCTGGGGGTGCCGCTCCGGACCTACGTCATCGGCACCTTCGTCGGCATCGTTCCCGGAACGCTCGTCTATGCCAGCCTGGGCAGCGGGCTCGGCGCCATCTTGGATGCCGGCAAGACGCCCGATCTGAAAATCGTCTTCGACCCGGAAATTCTTCTTCCGCTCCTCGCCTTGGCCATCTTGGCGCTGCTCCCGGTCGTCTATAAGAAGTTCAAGGCGCGCCAGGCCGGGCCGGGGTGATGGGACCGCGCGCTACCGGACGAAGCCAGGGGGGGGCTCGGACGATGGCCAAGACCGTCACGCCGGATCTTTGTGTCCTGGGGGCTGGCGCGACCGGGCTGTCGATCGCCGCGGGCGCCGCGCAGATGGGTGCCGAGACGGTGCTGGTCGAGAAGGGCAGGATGGGCGGCGACTGCCTCAACTACGGTTGCGTGCCGTCCAAGTCGTTGCTTGCCGCCGGCAAGGCGGCCAAGGCGCATGTCCTGGCGGGCCGTCTGGGCGTCCACTACCCGCCGCCGCGGATCGATTACCGCGCCGTGCACGATCACGTGCGCGGCGTGATCGCCGGCATCGCGCCGCAGGATTCGGTCGAGCGCTTCGAGGGCCTGGGCGTCACGGTGATCCAGGCCGCGGCCCGCTTTGTCGGCCCGCGCGAGGTCGAGGCCGGAGACGCCCGTATCCGGGCCCGGCGCTTCGTCGTCGCCACCGGATCGCAGCCCTCTGTGCCGCCGATACCGGGGCTTGAGCGGGTTCCGTATCTCACCAACGAGACGGTCTTCGATCTGACCGAGCGGCCGGAACACCTGATCGTCATCGGCGGCGGCCCGATCGGCTGCGAGCTGGGCCAGGCGTTCCGCCTGCTCGGCGCGCGGGTCAGCATCGTCGAGATGAACGCGATCCTGCCCAGGGACGACCCCGAACTGGTCGACATCCTGCGCGGCTGCCTGCGCGCGGACGGTATCGAACTCGTGGAGGGGGTTAAGGCCGTCGGCGTCGAAGGGGCAGAAGGCCGCGTGGCGCTGAGGATCGAACGCGACGGGATTGCGGCGTCGCTTGCGGGCTCGACTCTGTTGCTGGCCGCCGGGCGGCAGCCCACGGTCGATAATCTCGATCTCGAGGCGGCGGGGATCGACTACGACGACAGGGGCATCAAGGTCGATGCCCGCTTGCGCACCAGCAACAAAAGGGTCTTCGCCGCCGGCGATGTCAGCGGCGGCTACCAGTTCACCCACATGGGCACCTACCACGCCGGCATCGTGATCCGCAACGCATTGTTCCGCTTGCCGGCGAAGGTCGATACCCGGGCCATGCCCTGGGTGACCTACACCGATCCGGAGCTGGCCCACGTCGGCCTTTCCGAGGCGGCGGCCCGGGAGGCGCACGGACGGATCCGGGTTCTGCGCTGGCCGTTTGCCGAGATCGACCGCGCCCGGACGGAGCGCAAAACCGACGGGCTGGTCAAGGCCGTCGTCACCCCGCAGGGCCGGATTCTCGGCGCCTCGATTCTGGGTCCGAACGCAGGCGAGCTGATCCATGCCTGGGTGCTCGCCCGATCCCAAGGGCTCAAGATCGCCGCGATGGCCCGGATGATCGCGCCCTATCCGACCCTGGGCGAGGCCAGCAAGCGAGCCGCCGGCAGCTATTACGCGCCTAAGCTGTTCAGCGCGCGCACCAAATGGCTGGTCCGCCTGCTCTCCCGCCTCGGCTGAGCGCGTCAACGGCCGATCCAGGCTCTCACGGAAAATTGAACCGATTTTCCGGAACGTGAATCGAGATCGCCGCGGTAAAGGCCCATTATGGGGCCAAGCGTTTCCTCGGAGGGCCTGGGTCGGGTTAAAAAGCTGCTGCCGGCACCGGGGAAATGGGGGCTGATTGTGCTCACTTAATATATGAGGAGGCGTTGATGCTAAAGAAAACTGTTGTGGCGCTCAGTGTCGCAACGCTTGCGACCACCGCGGTTGCCCTTCCGACCGCCGAGACCAGGGCCGCGGACACCTCGGTGCAGATTGCGCAGTGTAATCCGTGCCAGCCCAAGACCTGCGGCGCCTGCAATCCTTGCGCGGCGAAGGCTTGTAACCCGTGCAATCCCTGCGCGCCAAAGATTTTAATCCCGTGCAATCCTTGCGCGGCGGCAAAGTGCAGTCCGTGCAATCCCTGTAACCCCTGCAAGACGAATTAGCCTGACCTGGGCTAATCTTCGTTTGCCGAGGTGACGGCGCGCCCGCTATCCTCCGAACCCTCCCTCTCCCTTGGTCGGTAGCGGCGCGCCTCTTTCTTCGTCCGTCTCGTGCCATATCGCCGGTAATACCGACGCGCCGTTGACGGCATCTCCACCGGCTCGGCGGCAAGCGCGACCGCGCGCCGCCGCGAAAGCGGCGTAAGCCAAGCGGACGGATGTCCGCGCCCGGGGTCTGAGGCAACAGAGGCGAGTCCATTCGCGGGCGCGCCGGTATAACCGGCTTTCGGTCCGTCTCGCGCGGTCCGCGTGGCAGCCGGGGAGGCCGCTCCGCGGGGGCGGCATTTACCTCGCGCTCATGCTATAAATTCCGCCATGACGGGGAAAAAGCTCAGCTTGCCGCCGCTGGCCAAGAGCCTGTCGGCGCGGCTTCTGCTCTTGACCATCGCCTTCGTGATGCTCGCCGAGGTGCTGATCTATGCGCCGTCGATCGGGCGGTTCCGATTGGTCTATCTGGAAGAGCGGCTGGCCGCCGGGCATTTGGCGATCCTGGCCCTCGAGGCGACGCCCGATCACGTGATCGGCGAGGACCTGGAGCGTGAGCTGCTCGATCACGTCCAAGCCTATTCTGTGGCGCTGACCAAACCGAACGCCGGCAAGCTCATGCTTATGGTCAACACGCCCGCTTCGGTCGATGCCAGCTACGATCTGCGGGAGAGCAGTTTCCTCGGCCTGATCGGCGCTGCCCTGGTCACCCTTCAGAGCGATGGTGGGCGCGTGCTCAGGGTCGTTGGTCGGTCGCCCAAGGACCCCGAAATTTTGGTCGAGGTTGTGCTCGACGAGGCCCCGATGCGCCGCGAGATGTTCGCCTATTCGGAACGGATCCTCGGCCTGTCGCTGGTCATCTCGCTGTTTACCGCGGCCCTGGTCTATCTCAGCCTCCATCTGCTCACGGTGCGGCCGATGCGGCGTATCACCGAGAGCATGGCGCTCTTTCGCGACGATCCCGAAGATGCGGCGCGCGTCATCCGGCCGTCGGCGCGCAGCGACGAAGTCGGCGTGGCCCAGCGCGAGCTCGCCACCATGCAGGAGGGCCTGCGCGGTGCCCTGCAACAGAAGGCCCGCTTGGCCGCGTTGGGCACGGCGGTCACCAAGATCAACCACGACCTGCGCAACATTCTCGCCACCGCCCGCCTCGTCTCGGACCGCTTGGCCGGCAGCGAAGATCCCCAAGTGCGGCGCGTGACCCCGACCCTGGTGAGCGCCATCGATCGGGCGGTCGATCTCTGCGCCCATACGCTCAATTTCACCCGCGAGGGTGCGCCGGCGGTCGAGCCCAGCTGGTTCGATCTGCGCGAGCTGGTCGCCGATGTGGGCGAGTCCCTGCCCGGCTCGGGCAACGGCGAGTCGGTGTGGCAGAACCTGCTCGAGGATGGCCTGGAGATCGAAGCCGATCGGGAACAGCTGCACCGGGTCCTGACCAATCTGGGCCAAAATGCCATCCAGGCCGGGGCCACGCGCGTCGAGATCGCGGCCCGGCGCGACGGCGCGCGCTTCATCATCGAAGTCGCGGACAACGGGCCCGGCCTGTCGCCGCGGGCGCGCGATCAGCTGTTTCAGCCCTTCGCCGACTCGTCCCGGGCCGGGGGGACCGGGCTGGGCTTGGCGATCGCCCGCGAACTCATGCGCGCCCACGGCGGCGACATTCGGCTGGAGCGCTCGACCGGCGACGGGACCTGCTTCCGCCTTGTGCTGCCGGCCACGCAGTCGGCCCGCTGAGCCGCCGCCCCGGTCGACGCTGATCCTCGGAAAGCCGCAGATGCCGGAGCAACGCAACCGCCAAATCGTCCTGGCCACGCATCCGGTCGGCGAACCCAAGCTCGCCGACTTCGAGCTGATCGAGGGCCCGGTTCCGGAGCCGGGGGCGGATCAGATGCTGTGCCGGACCATCTACCTCTCGCTCGACCCCTACATGCGGGGCCGGATGAGTGCCGCCAAGTCCTATGCGCGTGGGGTCGAGATCGGCGAGGTGATGGTCGGCGGCGCGGTGAGCCAGGTGCTCGGGTCGAACCGGCCCGACTTCGCCCCAGGCGACATCGTGGCCGGATACACCGGCTGGCAGGACTATGCGGTCTCCGACGGCAGGGGTCTGCGCAGGGTCGATCCTTCGCTCGCGCCGATTTCGACGGCGCTCGGCGTCCTCGGCATGCCCGGCATGACGGCCTATACCGGGTTGCTGAACATCGGCAGGCCGAAAGCGGGGGAAACCGTCGTCGTGGCGGCGGCCTCGGGTGCGGTCGGCGCGATCGTCGGGCAGATCGCCAAGATCAAGGATTGCCGCGTGGTCGGCGTGGCCGGGTCGGCGGAAAAGTGCGACTACGTCGTCGATGAACTGGGCTTCGACGCCTGCCTCAATCACAAGGACTCCGATTTCGCGGTGGCCCTGGAAAAAGCCTGTTCGAAAGGCATCGATGTCTATTTCGAGACCGTTGGCGGGGCCGTCTTCCAGGCCGTGCTGCCACTGCTCAACCGCTTCGCGCGCGTCCCGGTCTGCGGCCTCATCGCGCATTACAACGCGACCGAGCCGCCGCCCGGCCCCAACCAGGTGCCGACACTGATGCGCGCGATCCTGACGAACCGTCTCACCGTGCGGGGCTTCATCGTATGGGATTTTGCCGATCAGGAAGAGGCGTTCCTGGCCGAGGTCGGCCGTTGGCTCCGCGCCGGCCGGATCAAGTACCGCGAAGACATCGTCGAGGGCCTTGAGAACGCGCCCGACGCGTTCCGCGGCCTGTTCCAAGGCCGGAATTTCGGAAAGCTGCTGGTCCGGGTTTCGCCCGACCCGACCCGCTGAGGACGAGCCAGCCGGCAATCCGTGCTAGGGTCCAGACTCAATTAAGCCAGTAGGCGATGAGGGCGGCAAGGCAGACTGC
>JBHIDD010000052.1:0-11761 GCA_046759925.1 Kiloniellaceae bacterium | reverse complement strand
GCCCCGGGGCGGTTCGAGCCGCAGTGGGGTTTGCCTCGGGGACCAGCAGGCCTAGCTTTGCCACGGTCCCACGCGTCGGGCTAGGGGGCGCAGCGATATTAGGATCGCGCGCCGATACCGCCCGACCGGGACGGAATCAATATTCGAATCCGATGTCCGGACCCTATCCGGTCAAGGCCATAAGACCACGGAGCCGCGGAGCCGAGATTGATCATGATTCGGATGTCCCGGATCGCCGGCGTTTTGGCGGCGCTCCTGCTCCCGTGCGTTGCAGCCGGGGCGGAGCCGCGCGACTGGCAGGTGGTGCGCGTCGCCTCGGGCCTCAAGCGTCCCGTCTACGTGACCGCGCCGCCGGGGGATACCGAACGGCTGTTCATCCTCGAGCAGCACAGTGGCAAGATCAAGATCCTCCGCCAGGGCACGATCGACCGGCGGCCGTTTCTCGACATCGACGGGCTGGCCCGGGGCAACGAGCAGGGGCTTCTGGGGCTGGCGTTTCATCCCGACTACGCGAAGAACGGCGCCTTCTACGTCAACTTCACCCGGCGCAACAGGGACACGGTCATCCGGCGCTACCGGGTCTCCGCGGCCGACCCGGACGTGGCGGACCCCACGAGCGCGATGACCGTCATGACCTATGAGCAGCCCTACCGGAACCACAACGGTGGCTGGCTCGGCTTCGGGCCCGACGGCTATCTCTACATCGCCGCGGGCGACGGCGGGGCCGGCGGCGATCCCGGCAACCGCGCGCAGGACGTGACGGACCAGCGGCTCGGCAAGATGCTGCGGATCGACGTGGGCGGCGACGACTATCCCGAGGACCCGGCGCGCAACTACGCCATCCCGCCGGACAACCCCTTTGTCGGCAAGCAGGGCGACGACGAGATCTGGGCCTACGGCCTGCGCAACCCCTGGCGCGCCAGCTTCGACCGGAAGACCGGCGACCTCTGGATCGCCGATGTGGGCCAGAGCCGCCGGGAAGAGGTCAATTTCCAGCCCGCCGCAAGCCGAGGCGGCGAGAACTACGGCTGGAAGGTCATGGAGGGCGACCTCTGCTTCGCCGAGGTGCCCGGCGCCCCGGCGTGCTTCGACCCGGCGTTCACGGCGCCGGTCCACGTCTACGGCCGCGGCGGGGGCTACTCGATCACCGGCGGCTACGTCTACCGGGGCCCCGTCGAGTCCTTGCAGGGACTCTACATCTTCGCCGACTTCGGCTCGGCGCAAATCTGGGGATTCCGATACGCCGGCCGGCGGCTCGCCGGTTTCGGGAATCTCACCGAGGCTTTCGCGCCGCAGACCGGATCGATCGAGGACATCTCGTCCTTCGGCGAGGACGCTGAAGGTAACCTCTACATCCTCGACCTGGGCGGCGAGGTCTTCAAGGTGGTGCCGGCCGGGCGGTGAAGCGCGCCTCGGCGAGGCGGCGGCGTAGTCCCGGCCATCGCCGCCGGAGCACGCGACCCCGATGAAGCGATGGACGGCGGCTCGCTGGGGCTCCACTATGGGCCGCGGCGCGGCGGCCGTGTTACCGATAGCCGATAATATTAAGTCGTTTCACCGCGGCGCTTTTTTTCCGCCAGAGGCGGATCTCGTCGCTTGCGGTGTCCGGCGCGACGGCGCAACGCGCGCCTCATCCGGCGACCAAAAATCGCCGCGGTGAATAGGGTCAATCGAGGGCGGTCGGCATAAAACCATGGCGCGGCACTGGGTCGGAACCTCGGGCTGGAGCTATTCCCACTGGCGCGGCCTGTTCTACCCCAAGGGGCTGAAGCAGGGGGAGTGGATCGGCCACTACGCCGGGCACCTTGCCAGCGTCGAGATCAACGCGACCTTCTATCGCCTGGCCCAGGAGAAGATGCTGAAGGGCTGGGTGGAGAAGACGCCCGACCACTTCCTGTTCGCCCTCAAGGCCTGGCGTGCGATCACCCATTACCGACGGCTCGGCGACTGTCAGGAGGAGCTCAAGATCTTCCTGGGACGGATCTGGCCGATCCGGCCCAAGTGCGGGCCGATCCTGTTTCAGCTTCCGCCGCGCTTTTCCTGCGACACGGCGCGCCTGTCGGCGTTTTTGGACCTGCTGCCACGGGACCGGCGCTTCGCCTTCGAGTTCCGCGATCCCGACTGGCACCGCGATGCGGTCTACGACCTTCTGGCGGCACGCAATGCGGCCTTCTGCGCCTTCGAGCTGGGCGAGCTCACCGGCCCGCGGGTGGCGAGCGCCGACTTCGTCTATGTCCGTTTGCACGGCCGCGTGGCGCGCTACAGGGGCGCATACGACGAGGCGGCGCTCAATGACTGGGCGGCCTGGCTTGGGCGCCAGATGGCCGAGGGGCGCGATGTCTACGTCTACTTCGACAACACCGACGAAGCCGACCATGCGCTGCGCAACGCCGGGCGCCTCGACCAGCTTCTGGCCGCCGGCCGATCCTGAGCCGCCGCGGGGCCCGGCCGCCGCCCACCGACCGGCCTTCTGTCCTCGGGTGCGCGGATCAGGTGCGTCCCATGGAGCGCCCGGCTTGGCCGCACGACCGCCTCGGCCCGGCCCCGTGCAACGGCGCGGCGCGGTTCGCGGACTTGGCACATCACGCCCTAAACCGAGTGATCTTGATCCGGCCCCGAATGGCCGGGCCAGGATCACTCTGCAAGCCCTTAAGACTCCTGCAGGTGTTGTGAAGCCCGCCGCCACGCGGTGCGGCCGGAATTTCGAAAACCTGCTCACGCGGTGGCGGCGGCCTGGCCGGTGATGAGGGTCCATTCGACCAGGCGGCGCAGCACCTTGCCGAGCGCGGCGTCGAAGGCCTTGACGATGGCGTCCATCCGGTCGGCCTCGGCGGCGACCGAATGGTCGAAGCTCTGGGAGCCGATGATCGCGCGCTTCGGCATCTGCACCAGCTTGGCGGTGATCGCGACGCGCACCTTCGGCACCTCCCCTTCGAAATATTCGGCCTGGAACTCGCGCAGCTCGGTCTTGAGCACGAAGTCGGCGCGCAGGCCCACCGCTTCCCGGCCGACCGCGACGATGCGCCGCGAATTCTCGAAGGACTCGATCATCAGCGTCAGCACCATCAGCGGCGCCCGGTCGGCCCAGTTCGAGCGCGCGTAGTACTCGAACAGGGTTGGCGCGCGCTGCAGGCTGATGCGGGTGGTGTTCAAGCCCGCGTTGGCGAGCGGCGGCTCGAGCACGAGCTGCCAGGAGACCAGGGGCAGGTCGTCGCGGAAGCTGCTCTTGGGCGTGAGGCGATACAGCGTCGGCGGCGGGCCCTGTCCGGGGACGGTCAGCTCGCAGGCCGCGAGAAAACCGGCTGCGGGCAAGGCCAGCGCGGCCTGCAGGATCCGGCGGCGATCGCGCGGCCTGGCGTCGGGGTCGGTCGCGTTATCGTGCTTCATAGCCCTGTTGCTGGTCGCCGAACAGGAAACGGGCCGGGTCCCGTTGGACTTCGGTGGTGACACGATTGAGCGAGACGACGAGTTCGCGCATCTCGGTCAAGAGCGTGGTGAACTCGTAGAGGCCATTGGAGGTGAAGTCGCGAATCGGCGCCCGGTTTTCCGCGACCAGGGCCCCGAGTTGCGCGCTCGTTCCGGCCAGTTTCTGTGCCGTGATGCGCAGGTCGGCGATGAGTTTCTGGGCGCCGGTCGCGGTCTCGCCGACCGAGCGGTCGATCGAACCCGCCATGGAATCGATCGAGGCGAGCGTGGTGTCGGCGCGCTCTGCCAGGCGGGCGCTGCCCACCTTCAAGGACTGCGCCATCTCCTCCAGCGCCGCCGTGGCGCCGCGCAGGTTGGCCATGCTGGCGCTGGCGTCCCGGATCAGCGTGCCGATGTCCTCGCGGTGATCGGCCAGCGCCCCGGTGAACTGGTCGAAGTTCGCAAGGCCCGCGGCGACATGGCCGCGGTTCTCCGCGTTCAGGAGGTCGTTGGCGCGGGCGAGCAGCAGGTTGACGCTCTGCACCACCTCCGGCGCGCCTTCGAGCACCTGTTGCAGCGACGAACTGCGCGACGCGATGACCGGCCGGGGCTGGCCCGGCGCGGCGACGAGCGGCGGGGACTCCGTCGATGCGCCGCTCAACAGGACGTAACGGCCGCCGGTCAGGCCCTCGATCTCCAATGTGGCCGCGGTATCCGTGCGGATCGGCGTGGTGGCCTCCACCTCGATGGTCACCCGCACCCGTTCCGGACGGTCCGGATCCAGGCCAAGGCTGATCACCTCGCCCACGCGCACGCCGCTGTAACGCACCGGCGATCCGGCCCGCAAGCCCGTGACCGAACCCTTGTAGAGGATGTCGTAACGGGCGAATTCGGTGTCCAACTGGAGTTTGGCCAGCCACAGGACGAAGACCACGAGCCCGGCCGCAAGGGCGAGCACGAAGCCGCCGACCATGAGGTAGTTGGCGCGGGTTTCCATCGCCTCAACCGTCCTTCTCCCGGCGCCCTTGGCCCCGCACCGCGGTTGCCTCGGCCGCGCGGCCGCGCGGGCCGCGGAAGTATTCCTGGATCCAGGAATCCGGCTCGCGCATCAGGCTTGCAACTGTGCCAACCTTAACACGTTTGTCGACCAGCACGGCAACCCGATCGCAAATCGCATGGAGGCTGTCCAGATCGTGCGTGACCATGACCACGGTAAGTCCCAGCGCGTGTTGCAGCCGGCCGATCAGGTCGTCGAACCGCGCCGCGCCCACGGGATCGAGACCCGCGGTCGGCTCGTCGAGGAAGAGGATTTCCGGATCCAGCGACAGGGCGCGGGCCAGCCCGGCGCGTTTGCGCATCCCGCCGGAGAGTTCCGCCGGGTACTTGTTGGCCGCCTCCGGCGCCAGGCCGACCATGGAGATCTTGACGTCCAGCAGTTCGCGGCGCGTGGCCCGCGGCAGATCGCTGTGCTCCTTCATGGGCACCTCGATGTTCTGCGCCACGGTGAGCGAGCTGAACAGCGCGCCGTCCTGGAACAGCACGCCCCAGCGCGTCCTCATGACCCGCCGCTCGGCCTCGCTCAAGCGCGCCATATCCCGGCCGAGCACCTCGACGCGCCCTGCGGCCGGCGCGAGCAGTCCGATGATCGCCCGCAGCAGGACCGACTTGCCGCTGCCCGATCCGCCGACGATGCCCATGACCTCGCCGGGTGTGATGCTGAGATCGAGGCCGTCGTGCACCACGTGGCGCCCGAATTGCGTGCGCAGGCCGCTGACCCGGACCGCCGCGGTCCCATGGATGGCGCGATCCGCGGTCACGGGTCAAATTCCCAGAACCGAGAACAGGACGGAGAGCAGCGCATCGAGGACGATCACCAGGAACACCGCCTCGACCACGGCCCGGGTGGTCTGGCGGCCGACCGATTCGGCGCTGCGCTCGACTTTCAGGCCCTCGTAGCAGCCGACCATGGCGATGATGAAGGCGAACAGTGGCGCCTTGATGATGCCGATCCAGAAGGACCAGATCGAGACCGCCGCATTGAGCTGGCGGGCGAACTGGAAGAACGAGATGTCGAGGACCAAGGTGGCCATCACGGCGCCGCCAAGAAGGCCCATCATGTCGGCGTAGAACACCAGAAGCGGCATCACCAAAACCAACGCCAGGACCCGCGGCACGACCAGCAGCTCCATCGGATCGAGCCCGATGGTCCGCATGGCGTCGATCTCCTCGTTCACCGTCATGGTGCCGATCTGGGCGGTAAACGCCGAACCCGAGCGGCCGGCCACGATGATCGCCGTGAGCAGGATGGCCATCTCGCGCAGGACCCCGAAACCGACCAGATCGACGGTGAAGATCTGCGCCCCGAAGCGGGCCAGCTGGTCGGCGCCCTGGTAGGCGAGGACCACGCCGATCAAAAAGGCAATGAGACCCACGATCGGCAGGGCATTGAGGCCCGACTGCTCCATGTGGCTGACCAGCGCGACGCCGCGGATGCGCCAGGGTTTGAGCAGCGAGCGGACGAGCACGACGACGGTGAGGCCGAGGAACCCGACCAGATCGCGTCCTTCGCGGCAGATCTCGAGGCTGGCGCGTCCGAGCCGCAGCACCACCGCGACGAGCGGGTTTTCCGGCCGCGGCGGGGGCGGGCAGGGCACGTCGTTCCGGGTTACGGTCTCGATCAGGCTCCTGGCTGCGGCGCCGGCGCCGTGGAGTTCGACCGAAAGCCCCCGGTCCCGGAGGCGCTTGATGGTGTGTTGGACCAGCCAGGCCCCGGCCGTGTCCAAGGCCTCGACCGAACCGAGGTCGAGTCGCGCCCGGCGCGCGCCGTCCGGGGCGATGGCGTCGAGCTCGGCCTGCTGCCGGCCGAGGCGCTGGGTGGTCCAGGCGCCGGTCAGCGCCAGGATCAGGCAGTCGTCCTCGCGCCGCGCCGTGATCCCGGGCGCGACCGGTGCGGGGCTGCGGCGCGCGTCCTGCGGGCTCATCGGCGCCACCCGGAGCCCATGTCGGCGCGAAGGGAACGCCGTAAGGTCAAGCGATCACCTCAACAGAGCTTGGCCGAGGACCGGTGGCCGCCGGTGCGGCGCCATCCGGCTCCGGCCCAGACTACCCCAAGCCCGGGGGCTTTGCGTAGCGCCGAGGTGACTGAATTGCCGGTCGTGCGATCGCGCACCGCGACGGGCAAGCGGACTATCCGGTCACGTCTTCGGTCACCCGCGCCAAGTGGCGGACCGGGAAGTTGACGGAGCTTGCGATGAAGCAGTCCTGGTGGGCGGCTTCGTGCAAGGTCCGCGCCTTGTCCAGCGCGGCATCGCCGCGCAAGTGCGGATCGGCCGAAGCCTTGAGCGCCGGCTTGCCGGGAGCCTCGATCGCGGATTGCCGCGAATAGGTCTTGTACGCCGCCGTCGGCCCCTCGGCCGCCCCGGTCCAGGCGAGGGCGATTTCGTCATGGCGTTCGCCGGTCATCGACGCTGTCGGATGCCGCCGCCCGGCTCAATCGTAGCCATAGAGCCAGACCGAGGTGCCGTGATGGATGTTGCGCACCGAATGGCGTGCGCCCTTGGGGATGAAGGCCTCGTCGCCCGGATCGAGCGCCATGGTCGCGCCCGAAATCTCCATCTCCAGCCGGCCCTCGACCACGGTGACCACTTCGTTGCGGTCGTGGACGAAGTCCTCCCAGCGGCGCCCGGGCGGATCGACGAAGGTCCCGCAGGAATAGCCCCGGGCCTTCCAGTCGGCCGCGACGGTTTCTCGGTCGGGCGGGTTCGCGAATTTGCCCCGGGTCAGGACCTCGCTCATGCGCCCGCCTCGGCCACCGCTTCGACGCGCACCGGGTCCCCGTCGCCCACCGCCTTGAGCCGGCGCACGTCGTCGAGCGCCCGGCCCCAGATGTTGGTCCGCGCCGCCAGGCGGATCTCGCCGGCCCGCGAGATCGGCGTCGGCCCGAAGCCGATCGCGATCGACTCGCCCTCGACCCAGAAGGCGAGCTCGCCCGGCTGCACCACGTCGCGGGCGTCTGGCTCGCGGGGCACCGAGACGGGGGCAGGGAAGTACACCTCCTCGCCCCAGGTATTGGCCCGCGCGGTAAAGGGCAGCGCGGCGAGGATCGCATCCGCGGTCGGCGTGTGATAGGCCTCGGCTTCGAGGCTGACATCGCCGCACGTGATTCGAAGCCTGCGGCTCATGGGCGGTTTCGCGGTCCCGTGATACCGGCGCGCCCA
The DNA here is from genome assembly GCA_046759925.1 of Kiloniellaceae bacterium. Lineage (GTDB taxonomy): Bacteria > Pseudomonadota > Alphaproteobacteria > Kiloniellales > J153 > JBHIDD01. The sequence goes on along the minus strand of JBHIDD010000052.1, from coordinate 4,139 downwards.
CGAATGGACTCGCCTATGTTCCCGCAAGCGCCGGGCGGGGCCATCCGGCCCCTTGGCTTTCGCGCCGGTGGGCGCGGCGCGCGGTCGCGCTTGCCGCCGAGCCGATACAGATGCCTTCAACGGCGCGGCGGTATGACTCACCGTCCGAAGGTTAACCCGTGACGCCCGGCGAGGCGACCTTTTCGTCGCCGCCCGGCCCTCGCCGCATGGGCCGGCAGATCGCCAAATCCGGAAATCCGGGGACAGTATGCTCGAAATCCGGGGACAGTATACTGTTTTCTTCCGCACATCGGCGCCCGTTCAGGCGGTTCGGCCGCGGCACCCGACAAAAATAGTATACTGTCCCCGGATTCCGGCATGTCGCGGCAGGCGTGGGTCAGGCGGGGAGCGCCTCGGTGGTCATGAAGGAGACCCCTGCTTGTCCCATGGCCTGCTTCGCCGCGGCGAGCGAGCCCTCCAGGTCGATGGCCCGACAGGCGTCCTCGATCACCACGGCCTCGAAGCCTTCCTTGGCGGCGTCCACCGCCGAGAAGCGGACGCAGAAATCGGTCGCGAGACCCACGAGGAAGACCCGCGTGATGCCGCGGCTTCGCAGGTAGCCGGCGAGCCCCGTGGCGGTCTTCCGGTCGTTCTCGTAGAAGGCGGAGTAAGAATCGATCTCCGGGCGAAAGCCCTTGCGGAGGATCAATTCCGCCCGCGTCGCGTCGAGGCCGCGGTGGAACGCGGCCCCGTCGGTGCCCTGCACGCAGTGGTCGGGCCACAGGGTCTGCGGGCCGTAGGCGACCTCGATGGTCTCGAAGGGCTGCCGGCCCGGGTGCGAGGAGGCGAAGGATTCATGGCCCGGCGGATGCCAGTCCTGGGTCAAGAGGACGTGCGGAAGGCGCGCCGCGAGACGGTTGACCAGCGGCACGATGGCGTCCCCCTCGGGCACCGCCAGGGCGCCGCCCGGGCAGAAGTCGTTCTGTAGGTCGACGACCAGCAGGACATCGCGCTCGCCGGGGCTGATCTTGTGAGTCATGGCCAGGCCTCCCGGTCACCTTCGCTAGTCGGCCGCGCCGAACGCATAGGCGGCCATGGCAAGGCTACCATAGGCGAAACCGCGGTACAGCACCCTGGCCTTGCCGTGTGTCCCGCCGGCGCCCATGGCGACCGGCAGCGGCAGGAAATGCTCTTCGCTGGGATGGGCCCACGCGGCGGCCGGGGCTTGGCGTCGGTAATCGGCGATCGCTTCGCGATCGCCCCGCGCGACCGCTTCGCTCAGCCAGTCCTCGAAGGCGCTTGCCCGGTCGGGCGTGGAGTCCGGGTCGGCACGCCACTGGGCCAGGTTGTGCACCGCCGTGCCGCTGGCCAGCACCAGGATGCCGTCGTGGCGCAGCGGCTCCAGGGCCTGGCCGAGGCGCAAGTGCGCGGCCGCGTCCGCGCCGGCCTGCAGCGAAAGCTGCACGACCGGCACCTCGGCCTCCGGATACATCAGCATCAAGGGTTCCCAGGCGCCGTGATCGAGGCCGCGATCGGCGGCAAGCGCACATTCGACGCCGGCAGCGCGCAACAGCCCGGCGGTGCGCCGGGCCAGATCCGGATCGCCGCGGGCCGGGTAGGTCATTTCGTAAAGCGACTTGTCGAAGCCCACGAAATCATGGATCGTCTCGGGCCTCTCGGCCAGGCTGACGGCGGGCCTATCGTTCAGCCAATGCGCGGAAACACACAAGATTCCGCGCGGTCGCGGCAGCGCGCGGCCGAGGCGCGACAGGAAGTCCCGGGCCGGGATATCGTCCACGACCAGGGTCGGCGGACCGTGGGACACGAATACGCTGGGCAGCGGGGTGTCCGCCATGGCTTCGACGGGTTCCTTCCTGCGGGACCCTTTCGACGGTATGCATCAAGGGGGTGCGCATCAAGGGTGCCAAGGCGGCTGTCGGGACGCAAGACGGCGATGCGGCCGCCGATCAAACCGTGGCCCGGCGGCCGCATCGAAGGTCGGGCCGGTTTTTAGAGACTGCCCGTAAAGGGCGCCGCAAGGAGCAGGAGGAAAGGCGCGGCGATCGCCAGGCCCGCCAGGAAGGCGAGGCAGTCGATCGTGAAGATTTTGCTCTTTCGCCAGAACATCTTTATCTCCTACGGATCAGGCAGATTCCTATGGTTTCCTAATCCGAATGTAGTTTCTTATTGGCCGCAAGCGAGTGACGACCGTCACACAAGCGCGATTTTCTTGAATCGTCGCGAAGGTACGTCCGTTGCGCCTGGCGGGCCGGAAAGCGCCGGACCGATGGTCCGGCTTGAAGGTCTGGCGCCGCCAAGACGTGACCCCGCCGTCACGCTCGTGCGAATTTTTTGAAGTCGCCGTGCCCGTCGGCCTGTCGGGGCATCGCCGGGCCGGCGGGTTCGTCGCGCCCTGGGCCGGGAGGACCGTTGCTTTGGAGGCCTAACGTTCGGCGTGCCCGCCGGCCCCGTGCTTCAGCGCCCGGAGGGTCTCCTCGAGCTTCGCGCGATCCATGAGATAGAGGTTGCGGCCTTTGCGGCGGATCAGACCGGTCGGATAAAGCTGACCGAGCGCGCGGGCCACCGTTTCGCGGGTCGTGCTCACGAGGCTGGCGATCTCCCTGAGCGGCGGGAGCGGCCGGACCACCCAGAGGCCCGGGACGGCCGGTTCCGGCTCGGCCATGCGCAACAGTTCGGCATAGACGCGCTGGGTCGCGGCCAGGGTGCTGAGCTCCATGATCCGCGAGTCGCCGCCGCGCACCATGTGCGTGAGACGCTCGAGCACCCGGAAGGTGACCTCGGCGCGTTGCTGCAGCAGTTCGAGAAACTGTCCCGCGGGGAGCACGGCGAGCAGCGCGTCCTCGACGGCGACGACGCTGGCCGAGCGGGGCTCCCCGTCGATGGCGGCCAGTTCGCCGAAGCAGTCGCCGGTTTTCAGGGTCGCGTAGGCGACCTCGCGTCCCGAGAGAGAATAGTTGACGACGTTGACCGCCCCCCGGACGATGAACAGCACCTCCCGGCTCTCGCTTCCACGGTTCAGGATCATTTCCCCGGCCCGGTAGTGCCGCCACCGGCAGCGGGCCTCGAGCCGGCGCCGCTCCGCATCGTCGAGTCCGGCGAAGAGGGCGATCCCGGAAAGCGTCCGCGTTTCGTGGGCCTGCATGTGCCTGTCTTTCAAAAGTTGGTTCCGAGCATCCTAGCACGGATCGCCGCGACCGGGGCGAAGCGCGGCCAGAGGATCACCGGGCGGCCGCCACGGTGCCCCTTTCGGCGAAATGCGCCCTGGTCTATTCTCGCGCTTCGAGCTCCGTCGTCGTTGGCGGCGTGAGAGTGCCGGACAACATGCAATCCCAGGGGAAACCCATGACCGACGTCATCAATCATTTCATCAACGGCCGCGTGGTCGAGGGCACGAGCGGTCGCTATGGCGACGTCTATAACCCGGCCACCGGCGAGGTCGTCCGCCAGGTCGCCTTCGCCAACGCCGCCGAGGTCGACAAGGCGGTCGAGGCCGCGCGCGATGCCTTCCCGGCCTGGGCGGCAACCCCGCCGCTGCGCCGGGCCCGGGTCATGTTCAAGCTGAAGGCGCTGATCGAGGCCAACATCGAGGCCCTCGGCGCGCTGCTGACCGAAGAGCACGGCAAAACCATCGCCGATTCCAAGGGCTCGATCACCCGCGGCATCGAGGTGGTCGAGTTCGCCTGCGGCATCCCGCAGTTGCTCAAAGGCGAGTTCACCGAGGCGGTCGGCGGCGGGGTCGACAGCTACTCGATGCGGCAGCCGCTGGGGGTCTGCGCCGGCATCACGCCGTTCAACTTCCCGGCGATGATCCCCTTATGGATGTCGCCGATGGCGATCGCCTGCGGCAACAGCTTTATCCTCAAGCCCTCGGAGAAGGACCCGTCCTTCTCGTTGCGGCTGGCCGAGCTCTACAAGGAAGCCGGCCTGCCGGACGGCGTGTTCAACGTGGTGCAGGGCGAGAAGGAGGCGGTGAACGCCATCCTCACCCATCCCGGCATCGCCGCGGTCAGTTTCGTCGGCGCGACCAAGACCGCCGAATACATCTATCAGACCGGTTGCGCCCACAATAAGCGGGTGCAGGCCCTGGGCGGCGCCAAGAACCACATGGTGGTCATGCCCGACGCCGACATGGTGCAGGC
>JBHIDD010000051.1:0-11915 GCA_046759925.1 Kiloniellaceae bacterium | reverse complement strand
GGCGTGGGTCGGTTCAAGGGCTAGGACCGCCTGCAATTGATTGAGGGCGTCGCTGAGCTGTCCATCCGCGACGAGCTGCTCGGCGCGCTGGAGGCTATCGACAATGACCGTCTGGCGTTCCGCGTCGCGCCGGACCGCGCGCCGGATAGCGGGCCGCTGGCTGCGCGCGCGCGGCTGCCCCGCCCTGCACCGGCGCCCGAGGCCGCCGAACGGCCCGAGTCCGCCGAACGGCCCGAGTCCGCCGCGCCGGTGACCAGCTTCGCCCAGGTGGTTGGGCTGGCCCGGGCCCGCAAGGAGACCGTCCTGGCCGACCATCTGGAGAACGACGTCCACCCGGTGCGTTTCGAGCCGGGCCGGATCGAGCTCCGCCCGACGGGCCGGGCGCCGCGCGACCTGCCGGGCCGACTGGGCGAGTTTCTTCGGGCGGCGACCGGCAAGCGCTGGGTGGTCAGCGTCTCCGGCGAGGCGGCGCTCGAGCATCCGCTGGTGCAGGCGGCGATGGAGACCTTCCCGGGGGCCAAGTTGGCCGCGTTGCACGGCGACTTATCCGGCGATGCGGATCGGCCCGATGCGGCGCCCGTTGCGGCAGACCCTGCGGATGCCGGCGGGCCGCATGCGGCGAATGGCGATACCTCGAGCGACGGAGGCGAGCGGCCATGAAGAATCTCGGCCAGATGATGAAACAGGCCCAAGAGATGCAGGCCAAGATGGCGGAGCTGCAGAACAAGCTCGCCGAGACCGAGGTGACGGGAGCCGCCGGCGGCGGCATGCTCCGGGTCACGCTCAACGGCAAGGGCGAGATGCGGGCGGTCAAGATCGACCCGGCGCTGGTCGATCCGAACGACGTCGGGGTGCTGGAGGATCTTATCGTCGCCGCCACCAACGACGCCAAGGCCAAGGTCGAGGCCGAGGTCGCCGAGCAGATGCGCGAGCTCACCGGCGGGCTCGAGCTGCCGCCGGGCTTCAAGCTGCCGATCTAGCCGGCGCGTGCTCCCCCGTCATGGCGCCCGGCGACCTCGAACGCCTGATCCAGTTGCTCGCCCGCTTGCCGGGCCTGGGCCCGCGCTCGGCCCGCCGGGCGGTGCTCGCGATGATCAAGAAACCGGAGGCGCTCATGCTCCCGCTGGCCGCGGCGCTGGGTCAGGCGGCGGAGCGCATCAGGGCCTGCTCGAGCTGCGGGAATCTGGACACCGCCGATCCCTGCGCCATCTGCCGCGACCCGCGGCGGGACCGCTCGATCATCTGCGTCGTCGAGGAGGTCGGCGACCTCTGGGCGATCGAGCGCAGCGGCGCCTTCAAGGGACTTTACCACGTCGTCGGCGGGACGCTCTCGGCGCTCGACGGCCGCGGGCCGGACCAGCTCAACATCGCCGGGCTGATCGAGCGGCTCAGACCCGGCGGGGCCCGGGTCGCCGAGGTGATCCTGGCGCTGAGCGCCACGGTCGACGGCCAGACCACGGCGCACTACATCGCCGAGCGCCTGACCGGCCTGGAGGTTGCGGTTTCGCGCCTGGCCCACGGCGTGCCCGTGGGCGGCGAGCTGGACTACCTCGACGACGGGACCTTGAGTGCGGCGCTGAAGGCCCGGCGCCCGGCATGAGGGTGGGCCGGGCCAGGGTCATCGCCACGGGGCCATGACCGCGGGTTCCCGAAAATGGCTGCGGCGCGATTCCGGCCGGCCGCTCCGGGCGCCGCGGCCCCAGTCTCGCCCCATTCTTCGGGCAGGCTCTCCCCCGGTAACGCTTGGCAGAAGGCATGAATCGATGAGCGCAGCCCCGACAGTCGCACGGATTCGGGCCGGCCCGAGGTGCGCCGTTGCGATGCTGGCCTTGACCGGCCTCCTGGCCCTGGGCGCGCCGGTTGCCGCCGATGCCGCCGAGCGAAGCGTCGGCGCCGACGCGCGGACCGCGGTGACGGTCACCATCTACAACCGGGACCTGGGCCTGGTCAGCGAGCGGCGCCGGGTCGCCCTGGCCGAAGGGGAGAACCGCCTCGCCCTGAAGGACGTCAGCGCCGCCTTGCGGCCGGAGACGGTGCTCCTGCGCGGCCCCGGCTTCCACCTGATCGAGCAGAGCTTCGTCTTCGACCTGCTGACCCCGCAACGCCTGCTGGAGGATTCGGTCGGCAAGGACGTCCGGGTCGTCAGGACCCACCCGCAGACCGGCGAGGAGACTCTCGTCGATGCGGAACTCCTGAGCATCGCCCAGGGCCCGGTCCTGCGCATCGGCGACCGGATCGAGACCACGGTGCCGGGGCGCATCGTCTTCGACCGGCTGCCCGAGGGCCTGCGCCAGCGGCCGACCCTGCTGGCCAGGCTGGAGAGCGCAAGTGGCGGCGAAACCGAACTCGAGTTCAGCTATTTGACCGGCGGGCTGTCCTGGGCCGCCGATTACCTCGCGGAACTGAACGCCGCCGAGGATGCGCTCGACCTCACGGGCCTCATCACGGTCACCAACCGGACCGGTATCGGTTTTGCCGATGCCGCGGTCCGGCTCGTCGCCGGAGAGGTCAGCCAGGCCTACGACGTGCGCCCCCTGTCGGGCGCGCAGGTGATGGCGGAGGCCGCCGCGGCGCCGGCCGCCCCCGCGCCCCAGGCCTTGGGCGACCGCTATCTCTACGACCTCGGCCGCCGGGTCAACCTGGCGCCCCGCGAGACCAAGCAGGTGACCTTGCTGCGCGCCGAGAATGTGCGCGTGCGCAAGGATTACCGCTTCGAGACCCTGGTCAACGCCAACCCGCGGGCCGAGGAGATCGGTCCGCTGAACGCGGCGATCACCCTAGAGGTCGAAAACGAGGCGCAAGGCGGGCTCGGCCAGCCGTTACCGGCCGGTATCGTGCGGATCTATCAGGTGGCCGGCGGCGACGGCGGCAAGGTCTTCGCCGGGGCGGACAGGATCCGCCATGTTCCGGAGGGCGAGCGCTTCGAGCTGAGCCTCGGGACCGCCTTCGACGTGACCGGCCGGGCCCGGCGCACGGCCTTCGAGCGACTCTCCAACAGGAGCTACGAGACCGCCCAGGAGATCACCGTCAAGAACGCCAAGGCCAAGGCGGTCGCGGTGCGCCTGGTCGGCCACATGCCGCCGGGCTGGCGCATGCTCAGCGAAACCGCGCCGCACGAGCGGAAGACCGCCAACAAGATCGTCTGGACGCTGGACGTTCCCGGCAAGGGCGAGGCCAAGCTCGGCTACCGGGTGCGGGTCAGCCGGTGATAGGCCGCGAGAATTGAGTTAATTGAAATATAGTTAAGTAGAGGATTATGCCGTAATATCAAAATGTTATATTTGCCAATCCTTGCCCATTAATCGTCCATGTGCGAAGCGCCGCATGATTAATTGATATCCGGTTAATCACCCGGCAGGCGCTCCGGCGACGGAGTGATGCTTTCGGTTTCGGCGTCCGGGTCCTCGAGTTGCAGATCGACGATGCGCTCGCCCCGCCGCGTCACCTTTTCGGTCGAGATGCGGATTTGGCGCACGTCATCGGTGGCTTGGTCGAAATGGCGCTGGAGCCTGCCGGCCCGCTCGGCCAGCCGCTCCACGTCCTTGAGCATGGTGTGCACCTCGGTCTGAATCACGCTTGCCTGCTCGCGCATGCGCACGTCCTTGAGGATGGCACGCACGGTATTGAGGGTCGCCATCAGGGTGGTCGGCGAAACGATCCAGACCCGGGCCCGGTAAGAGTCCTCGACCACCTCGCGGAAGCCGGCGTGCAGCTCGGCGTAGACCGCCTCGCTGGGCAGGAACATGAGCGCCGATTCCGCCGTCTCGCCGGGCAGGATGTACTTCGCCGCGATGTCCTGGACGTGCTTGCGCACATCGGCTGAGAAAGCCCGGCGCGCGCTTCCCAGCGCCGTCTCGTCGCGCGCCTCGCGCAGCGCCTGATAGCTCTCCAGCGGGAACTTGGAATCGATGGCGATCGGCCCCGGCGGATTCGGCAGTTGCAACAGGCAGTCGGCCCGCTTGCCGTTGCTCAGGCTGGCCTGGAAGGCGTAGGCCGAGGGCGGCAGGATAGCCTCCACGATGTCGCGCAACTGGATCTCGCCGAAGGCCCCGCGGGCCTGCTTGTTGGCCAGGATGTCCTGCAGCCCGACCACCTGGGTCGACAGTTCGGTGATATTCTTCTGCGCCTTGTCGATGACCGCCAGGCGTTCGCGCAGGTCGGTCAGCGTCGCCTGGCTCTGGGTGGAGGATTCCTGGAGCCGGTCGCCGATGCGCTTGGCGAGGTCGGTGAGCCGCTCTTCCAGCGCCTTGGTCACCGCGCGTTCCTGCGCCTGCAGCCGCTCGGCGAGCTGGGCCTGCCCCGCCGCCTGGCTTTCCGCCATCTGGGCCAGGCGCCCGGCGATCTGTGCCACCTCGCCGCCGCCCTGGCCGCGTCCGCGCAGGAGTAGGAGGGTCATCAGCACGCCGATGATGAGCGCCGCCGCGACCGCCAAGATCAAGGTCAAGTCCATGGCCTGCTCGGGTTCTCGGGCTGCGCCACGACCCTAGCACGGGGCCCGCCCGCCGTGCAGAGGGAAGATTGGTTGCAAAGGCCCGCGCGGGCGCGCCGCCTTGATACGCCGCCTTGACAAACCCCCGGGGGGCGCGGCGAACCGCGGACCGGACCGGCCGTCTATTCCGCTTTGGCTGGAGGGGGCGCGATCAGCAAGGCGCCTTCCTTGCCGTAATAGAAGCCGTTGGCGAACGGCGCGAAGGCGACGAGGTCCGACAGCCGTCGGTAAGCCTCACGGGCGCTCCGGCGCTTGTCGAGCACGGCGCGAAAGACCTCGGCGACGGCGATCATGTCGACGTGATGCGGCGACAGCCGGAAACGCCGGATGCCCATGCCTTGAAGCTCCTGCAGCTCGGTGACCAGGTTGCCGATGGCGTACGACAAGACCTGCGTGCCGTTGATCGCGAGGAACGGCAGGCCGTCCAGGGTCTCCAGATCCAGCCCGTCGCGGTCCGCATCGCAGACGTACTGGCAGGCGTTCTTGGGCAGGCCCTGGGCGCGCGCATGGTAGCAGCGCGCCGAGATCGCGAGCGGGGTCCGGCCGAAGACCTGGACCTCCAACGCCGCGCCCTCGACCGAGCGGGCGAGCGCTTCGATCGAACGTCCCGACAGCTCGAAGGGAAGCGTGATCCGGACCGCGCCGCGGGAGGCCAGGTCGCGCAGTGTGCCTTCGTTGTAGACGTTGACGAAGGGACCGATCGCGTGGGCCTTGCCGTGCAGGAGGGCGGCGCAGCCCAGATCGTTGGCCTCAACCAGCCGGTCCTCGACGCCCGCCACGGCGCGCAACTCCTGTATCTCCGGTTCGCTCATGACCAAGGCCAGGGTGGAATGGACGACCTCCTTGCCGGCCCGCTCCAGCCGCTCGATCACCTCGCGCAGGTAGGGCGTGAAAAAGGGCGCGCGCTTGGCGCAGACCACCTCGCCGACGCAGACCGTGTCCAGCGGGGCCTCGTCGGCGATACGGAAGTAGAAATCCCGCTTCTCGTTGGCCGGCCAGTTGAACAGGATCGGGCCGAGCGTGAGTTGCGCTTCGTGAGGTGATGCCGGGTTCATCGCCAGGCCTTGCGATAGGCGCCCGCCGTGGTCCTCCCCCCTTCGGTGAGCGTCACCAGATCGTGCGGCCCGGGCGCCTCGCCGTGCGCTGCGGCGTCGACGGCGCGACGGAACGCGGAAACGATCCGTTCCACGTAGGCCCGGCCGCGCTGACGCCCCTCGATCTTGAGCGCGGTGACCCCCGCGGCCGCGAGCTCGGGGAGCATGTCAATGACATTGAGCGAGGTCGGTTCCTCGAAAATGTACGAGGCCTGGCCCCCGGCCACGAAACGGCCCTTGCAGAGCGTCGGGTATCCGGCCCGCGCATCGGGCGCGAAGGTGTCGATCGTGAAGCCGCCGAGCCGCGAGACGAGCATCTCCCCCTGGTGCTCGAAGCGGACGTGGCTCGCCGGCGAGCAGACGCCGCAAATGTTCGGGGATTGTCCCGTGGCGTAGGACGATAGCGCGCAGCGTCCCTCCGCCATGACGCACATGCCGCCGAAAGCGAAAACCTCCGTTTCTACCGCGACTCGCGTGTTGAGCTCGGCAATCTCGCCCAGCGTCAGGACCCGCGGCAGCACGACCCGCTTGATCCCGAAGGCCTCGTGGAAAAAACGGATCGCCTCCGCGTTGGACGCCGAGGCCTGGACCGAGAGATGGCGGCGCAGGCCAGGGTGCCGCTTGGCCGTGTAGTCGAGCAATCCGATGTCGGCCAGGAGGACCGCGTCCGTGCCCAGGCCGGCGGCCCGGTCGATGGCGCGGTGCCACGGCCCGGGCGACCCGGCGCGCGGGAAGGTGTTGATGGCGACGAACACCTTGCAGTTCCGCGCGTGGGCGTAGGCAAGCCCGGCGCGCAGCTCTTCGGGGTCGAAATTGAGCCCCGGGAAGTTGCGGGCATTGGTCTCGTCGCGGAAGCCCAGATAGACCGCGTCGGCGCCGGCGTCGACCGCCGCCCTGAGCGCGGCCGGCGTGCCCGCCGGACAGACGAGTTCCAACCGCTTCGCGGTCATCGCCGGAGGGCGCCCGTTTGGCCTTGGGCCCGGCGCGTCGTGCGTCCCGGGCGGGCCCGGCGGGGCGGCTCGGCCGCCTTGTCATCCAACTCGGCCAATTTGGCGGCCTGCGAATCGCAGCGTTTTGTCAGGGGTGCAAGCACCGCGGCCTGGAGGAATTCGAGATCCCGGTTCATCCGCCGGAACACGGCACCGACCGGCCCGGCCAAACGGCGCGCCGCGCCGCCGAACGGGCCCACCGCCGAGGCCACGACCTCGATCATGTCGATCTCCGCGCCGTCGACCGCGTTGCGGAGGGTCAGGACCGCCTCGGTCTCCCCTTCGACGGCCAGATCTCGGGAAAAGAACAGGGCGTCGCCGTCCGCGCGGCCCTCCAGCACCTCAATCAGGCTCAAGAGCGGTCCGCTGATGATCGCCGCCATTTGGGAAGCACGGTCGTCGTCGCGAAGGACCGTCAGGCTCGGGGGCCGCGCGCCCGGCCGCAACAGGAATTTGAACGGCAGGTCCACGGGATCGATCAGGAACGCCGTATCGGCCAGCGGTTCCAGACGGGCGAAGACGTCGGGATAACGTCGCCGCACGGCCCCCAGCGCCAACTTGACGAGAGGCTGGAACAGGGCAGGCGGCAGTGGCCGCGCGGCCATGCCGGCCAGCAGGACGGCCGACATCGGTGGTGCCGGCCTTGCGGAGTCCATCCCCATTTCAGGCCTGGTTTCGGGACATGCCGTTCGGAGTCAAACACTGTCTATCGCAATCAGCCTCGGAAGATTGGCCGGGCGCCATGACATAGCTCAATTCCGGCCGTGGTCGGGGCTCTGCCGGGAGGCGTTCCGGCTGGTCCGACCCGCCTTGACGCTCACCCCTGAAGGCAATACCTAAAAGCCTCTTTGCGAAGGGATAGAACGAAACCCCGCCGATGGCCGTTCTCCCGATCATCACCGTGCCGGATTCCCGCCTCAAACAGGTCTGCGCACCGGTCGAGCGCGTCGACGCCGCGGTCCGCAGGCTGATGGACGACATGCTGGAGACCATGTATCGGGCGCCCGGCATCGGCCTGGCCGCGCCGCAGGTCGGCGTCCGCAAGCGGATCATCGTGCTCGACGTGACCAAGGAGGAAGACGAGAAGCAGCCGCACCGTTTGATTAACCCGCAACTGCTCTGGGCCTCCGAGGAGGAAGCCACCTACGAGGAGGGTTGCCTGTCGCTGCCCGATCAGTATGGCGAGGTGGTGCGTCCGGCGGCGATCCGCGTGCGTTATCTCGACGAAGCAGGCGAGCTGCGCGAGCGGGCGGCCGACGGCCTGCTGGCGACCTGCATCCAGCACGAGATGGACCACCTGGAGGGCATCCTCTTCGTCGATCACTTGAGCGCGCTCAAGCGCAAGATGATCCTGCGCAAATTGCTCAAGGCGAAAAAAGCCGGCAAGGCTGTGCCCGCCGATCCGGCCCACGTACTCTGATTCCAGCGGGCCGTCGCGTGACGCCCTTGCGCCTCGCCTTCATGGCTACGTCCGAATTCGCCCTGCCCAGCCTGGGCGCCCTGGCCGAGGCCGGGCACGAGATCGCGGCGGTCTACACCCGGCCGCCCCGGCGCGCCGGCCGCGGCCACAAGGCGCGGCCCTCGCCGGTGCATGCTTGTGCCGCCGAACGGGGCTGGCAGGTCCGCACGCCGGAGAGCCTCAAGGGCGCGGCCGAGCAAAAGGCGTTCGCCGCGCTTGGCCTCGACGCGGCGGTGGTCGTGGCCTACGGCCTGATCCTGCCGCCGGCGCTGCTCGCCGCGCCCCGGCTCGGCTGTGTCAACGTGCATGCCTCGCTGTTGCCGCGCTGGCGCGGCGCGGCGCCGATCCAGCACGCCATACTGGCCGGCGATTCCGAGACCGGGGTGAGCATCGTGCAAATGGACGCCGGCCTCGATACCGGTCCGGTGCTCCGCCAGCAGGCCGTGCCGATCGGCGCGACGACGACCGCGGCGGAACTGCACGATACCCTGGCGGTCCTCGGCGCCCGTATGGTCGTCGAGGCCTTGGCGGGGCTTGCGGCCGGGCGCCGCGCGCCACGGCCGCAGCCGGCCAAAGGGGTGACGTATGCCACCAAGCTGTCGCGCGAGGCGGGCCGCCTCGACTGGCGCCTGTCGGCCACGGAGCTTGAGCGCAGGATCCGCGCCTTCAACCCCTGGCCGAGCGCGACCTTCGAGGCCCACGGCGAGCGGATCAAGGCGCTGGCGGCGCAGCTGACCGAGAGGACCGCCGAGGCCGCCGCCGGCACGGTGCTGGACGAGCGCTTCACCGTCGCCTGCGGGACGGGCGCTTTGCGCCTGATCCGCGTGCAGCGCCCCGGCAAGGCCGCGGTGGATGCTGCGGCCTTCCTGCGCGGCTTCCGGCTCGAACCCGGCACCGTCCTGCCGCCGCCGGAGGCCGGGGCATGACCCGCTACAGGCTGGTCCTCGAATACGATGGCCGCGGCTTCGTCGGCTGGCAGCGCCAGGACAACGGGCCCAGCGTCCAGGCCGCGCTCGAGGAGGCGGTGAAACGCTTCTGCGGCGAGACCGTGACCGCCCATGCCGCCGGGCGCACCGATGCCGGGGTCCATGCCCTCGGCCAGGTCGCGCATCTCGATATCGAGAAGGAAACGACGGCCGACACCCTGCGCGATGCGCTCAACCATCATCTGGGGCCGGCGCCGGTCGTCGTGCTCTGGGCGCAGGCGGCGGGCCCGGAGTTTCACGCCCGCTTTTCCGCCAAGCAGCGCGGCTACCTCTACCGGATCGTCAACCGGCGCGCGCCGCTCACCCTCGAGCGCGGCCGGGCCTGGTTCGTGCCGGTGCCGCTCGATGCCGCGGCCATGCACACGGCGGCGCAAGCGCTCGTCGGAACCCACGACTTCAGCAGCTTCCGCGCCGCCGAATGTCAGGCCAAGTCGCCGGTCAAGACCCTCGATCTCCTGGAGGTCAGCCGCCGGGACGATGAGATCCGCGTTATCGCCCGGGCCCGCTCCTTCCTGCACCATCAGGTTCGCGCCATGGTCGGCACCCTGAAATTGGTCGGCGCGGGCAGGTGGGGCCGGGCCGACCTCGAGCAGGCGCTGAACGCGCGCGACCGCGCCGCCGCCGGCCCGACCGCGCCGGCCGAGGGGCTCTACTTCCTGGAGGCGACCTATTGAGGCGCGTTCCGCGGGACGCCTGGGGCTGGCCTCCCGTGTCGCGAAGGTGCGTGGCCATGTGGGTCGGCCCCGCATGGCTCGACATGCCCGGCATGAGGCCCTCGGAGCCTGGCGACCGGCGCGGCCCGTGCCACGGAACCTAGCGGAGCATGGCAAAGGTAAATCCGCGGATCACGAAGCCAAGCACCAGATCGAGGACAACGAAGCCGACGGCACCCATCGGCGTGACCTCCAGCGCCGTGCGGGCGATAAACCACTGGTAGCCGAGGATGACGATAAACACGACGATATTGAGGAGCTGACCCATGCCGAGCGGCAGCACCTCGGCCGCGGCGACCAGAACGACCGGCAGCATGACCTGAATCACCTGCGACCAGTTGAAGGCGACGATGTAGCCGATGAAGCGTGCCTGCTTGCCGATGCTGTTGCAGATCTGGTTGACGGCCAGCGGATAGACCGTCCAGCCGAGGGTATAGGCCGAGACCTGGACCACGACGATGCGCGGCCAGCCGGCGTTCCATTCGCCGCTGCCCGGGTCGAGGCTGAGCAGGACGACGTAGCCGGGCGCCACGATGACCGCGGCGAAGAAGGATTTCCAGAAGCCCTCGGCCGTCGAGTCGAAAAGGGCCATGGCGCCGCGGTCCAAACGCGCCAGGCGCCAGGCGCCGTAGATGCCGTAGACGATGTCCCGGCTGCTCGGCATCAGCCGGGGAAATAGCGGTTCAGGACGGCCGCGTAGATGGCGGTGAGGTCCTTCAGATCGGCGATGCTGACCCGCTCGTCCACCTGATGCGCGGTGGTGTTCAGCAGGCCCAGCTCGGCGATCGGACAACAGTCCTTGATGAAACGGGCATCCGACGTGCCGCCGCCGGTGCCCAGCTCCGGCGTGACCCCGACCACCTGCTCGACCGCGCCGGCGATCAGATCGCTGAACCGCCCGGGCGGACAGAGGAAGGCTTCGCCCGAGACCCGGATCGCGAACTCATAGCGCGCGCCGCGGGAGCCGTCGATCGCCCGGTCCAGGCGCGCGCGCAGCCAGTCCTCGATGGCGGCGCTGCTATGCAGGTCGTTGAAGCGGACGTTGAAGGCCGCGCCCGCTTTGGCCGGGACCAGATTGGCCGTCGGGTTGCCGACGTCGATGCTGGTCAACTGCAGGCTGGACGGCGGGAAATGCTCGCTGCCGTCATCCAGCGCTTCGTTGGTCAGCGCATCGAGCATGCGCACCAGGTGGTGCAGCGGGTTGTCCGCCAAGTGCGGGTAGGCCGTGTGGCCCTGGGTGCCGGTGACCGTCAACACGCCGTTGAGACTGCCGCGCCGGCCGATTTTCACCATGTCGCCCAAGCGCTCGTTGCTCGTCGGTTCGCCGACCAGACAGGCATCGAGCGTTTCGCCGCGCTCGGCCAGCCAGGCGAGGACCTTGCGCGTGCCGTTGATGGCGTCGGCCTCCTCGTCGCCGGTGATCAGCAGGCTGATCGAGCCGCCGAACGCGCGCCCGCGGCGATCCAGGAAGCCGGCGAGCGCCGCGATAAAGCAGGCGATCGCCCCCTTCATGTCGACCGCACCCCGGCCGACCACGCAGCCGTCCACGATCTCGGCCCCGAAGGGATCGACGCTCCAGGCCGCCGCGTCGCCGACCGGCACGACGTCCGTGTGCCCGGCGTAGCAGAAGTTATTGCCGTCGGCGCCAAGGCGCGCGTAGAGGTTGTCGACTTCGGCGCTGCCGACTTCCGAGAACGGCAGTCGGTGGCAAGTGAACCCCAGGCCCGTAAGCCACCGCTCCATGAGGTCGAGCGCGCCGCCTTCGTCCGGCGTGACACTGGGGCAACGGATCAGCCGGCGGGTCAGCTCGACCGGGTCCAACAGGGCGGCATCCGAAGACGCGATCATGGGCTGGGGAGATCCTCTTGGCCTCGCTTCAAACGCCGCCGGAACGCGAACGGCCCCGGGGGCGGCGCTGCGCAACCTGCGCGGGGCCGAAAATATTTTGCGGCGCCGCGCGCGGCGGTCCTGCCGCATGATAAGCTTCGCGCGGCCATGGCCCAAGGCCGATCATCCCGCGGCCCGAAGGGGCCCGGCGGGGCGCCGAGCGGGCCGGCGGCTTCGGGACGGCGCCTCAAATGCGGGCCTCGGAACAAGCCGCTAAGCGCGCAGCATCTCGTTGATCGAGGTCTTGGCGCGGGTCTTCTCGTCGACCCGCTTGACAATCACCGCGCAATCGAGACCC
>JBHIDD010000050.1:0-11995 GCA_046759925.1 Kiloniellaceae bacterium | reverse complement strand
TGCCGGATCAGCAGCTCCTGGATGGACTTCTTCAGGGCTTTCAACCCGTCGACCTTTTCGTCGATGCGGCGTTCCGCCGCCCGAAGCAGAACCTCGCGCTGGTCGAGTTGCCTGGCGTGCAGTTCCAGTTCCCGGCGGCGCGCCGCCACGGCCTGCAAGACCTCGATCTCCTGGTCGGTCATCGACAAGGGGTCGGGCGGAACGTCCAGCGGCCCGAGCGCGCCGGGCCGGGATGCGTCCGGGGCGCCGGAGCCTGCCGGCGTCTGCCCCTGCCGCCCGCCGGGCGCCGGCTCGACGGCGGCCGCCTGTTGGTTCGGCTTCGGCGGGGCCCGGCGATCCCGCGCGGCGGCGCCGGGCGGTTCGGCCGGCGCGGCCGTCTGGGCCTGGGCAACCGCGCCGAAACCCTGCCACAGGCCGCCGACCTTGCCGGCAAAGGCAACGCCGGCGGCGACGATGAGAACGGGCAAAAGGCGCAAACGCATCGGACTCCCTCTGTTTCCGATTTCGATCGATCAACGCACGCCTTGCAGGGCCTCGAGCAAGGCCGCCACGTCCGCGGTGAGCTTCCGTCCAGCCGCGGCCCCGGCGACACCCGTGGTCGCCGCCGCACTTTGAGATGCCCTTCCCGGGGTCGCCCCGAACGCAGCCTTGGGCGCCGATTTCGCCCCCGATACGGGCGCCGGCTTAGGCGGCGGATTCGGGGCCGGCCGGGCGCCCGCGTTGGCGCCCGCCTTGCCGCGCGCCGCGGCGATCCCGCCGTCCAGCCGATCCGCAAGTTTGCCGCCCTTCTCGACCAGGAATGCCAGATCGTCGGCCAGCGCCCGCGCCTCCTGGACCCGGCGTTGCAGCGTCTCGCCGGACTGGCGGGCATGGTCCTTAAGCGCCTCGAGCCCGTTTTCGGCTTTTGTCGTGGACTCGGCGAGACTGCCAAGCAGCGTCTCCATTTCCGCCTTGGCGTTCCGCAGGGCCGTCAACTTTCGGTTGAGGATCGCGGCATAGACGATGGTCGCCAGCAGCAGCACCGCGATCGCCGCGTCGAAGACGACCGTGAAGTCCAGTGCGGAAATCATTCCGCTTCGGCCTTTTCTTCCCGGACCACCCTATCGGCGATCCGCACCGCGATGTGGCCGCTCTTGCGGCCCATGTGCCCGGTGAACATCGCCACGTCGCCGCAGCGCATCCCGATTGTGGACGACGCCGTGCAGTTCAGTTCCAGTCGGCTGCCCGCGGTCCAGTTCAGCACCTCGCCGAGCGGCAGCTCGATCTGCTCGAGCACCGCTTCGAGGGACAGGTCGGTTTGCCAGAGTTCGGTGGTCAAATGGCCTTCCCAGATGGAATCTCGGCCGAACTTTTCGCCCATGAACATCTGCAACAGCAGTTCGCGCACCGGCTCCAGCGTCGCGTAGGGGATCAGCAGTTCGATGCGCCCGCCGCGATCTTCCATATCGACACGCAAGGTGACGATCACCGTGGCATTGGCCGCGCGCGCGATGGTGGCAAAGCGCGGATTGGTTTCCAGCCGTTCGAAACGGAAGGTGGTGGGCGAAAGCGGATCGAACGCGGCAGAGAGATCGCCGAGGACGACGTGCACCATGCGCTCGACCAGGTTGCGCTCGATGGTGGTGTAGGGCCGCCCTTCGATGCGCATGGCCGCGGTGCCGCGCCGGCCACCCAGGAGCACGTCGACGATGGAGTAGATCAGCGCGCTGTCGACGGTCATCAGGCCGAAGTTGTCCCACTCCTCCGCCTTGAAGACGGACAATATCGCCGGCAGGGGAATGGAATTGAGATAATCGCCGAAGCGGGCCGAAGAGATGTTGTCCAGGCTGACCTCGACGTTGTCCGAGGTGAAGTTGCGCAGCGAGGTCGACATCATGCGGACCAGGCGGTCGAAGACGACCTCCAGCATGGGCAGGCGTTCGTAGGACACCAGCGCCGAGTTGAGGATCGCCGTGATCCCCCCCTTGTTGCCATCGTCCAAACCGTCGCTGTCGACGCCGAGCAGGCTGTCGATTTCGCTTTGGTCGAGGACCCGCGTCGAGCCCGCGGGCGCGTCGTGGGCGCCGACATCGGCGGCGTCGTCCGCGTCCGCCACGGCCTCCCCTTCGGCCATCTTGGCTTCCTGGTCGACTTCGCTTTCGGCTTCCTGGTTTTCGGTCTCGTCGGCCATGCGTTGTTCGCTATTGCACGAGCAATTCCTTGAAGAGTACGTCCTTGATCACGGTCGGCCGGGCGGCGGAGGCGACCCGCAGCAGCAGTTCCTCGCGAAGACGTTGCAACCCGGCCGAGCCGCGCAGGTCCTCGATCCGCAACTCGCGCAGATAGACCTGGAAATTGTCGATGACGCGCGGCAGGACCTCCTCTAGATGATCCACATCCTCTTCCGAGGCCAACTCGAGGCTGATCGCCAGCTTCAGATAACCGGTCCTGCGGCCGCTGGAGTTCAGGTTCACCAGCATCTCCGGCAGGTCATAGAAGACCGATGGGCCTTCCGGCACCTCGGCCAGCAGCTCGTTGTCCTCCCCTGATCCGAGCAGCGAATCGGCGAGGCCGGAGAAATAAACGCCCGCCGCGGTCATCGCCAAGAGCAGCGCGGGCAGCATGACGAACAGCACCAGTTTCTTGCCCGAGAACCGGCCGCCTGGCCGGGCTTCGACCTCGACTTCGGCCGCGGCGCCGGTATCGGTGTCTTCGCTTGCCGCCTGATCCGTCATCCCGTTGCGACTCTTTGGTTTTCCAGAAGGTTATGCAGCCGGCAGCCTAAGAAACTCTGGTTAAAATCCCGTTGAGGGGACTCCGCGCCAAGGGCCGGTCGCGGCAAGAACTGCCCGGCAAGCTCTGCCGAAACCGGCAGGGGGAACCCGTCCTTGCCGGCCAATGCCCACTAACTTGTTGATTTTTCGAGAAGATCGTCTTGGCATGCGTCCTGCACGGTGGGTCGCGCCACCGCCATGGGTCGGGTCACGATCTGGACAGGGCCCAAGGACGCGAGCACAGACCACGCGGATTAACACATGGAAAGCCAACTCACGATCGCCTTGGCGCGCCAAGCCGTGCTCTCGCGCCAGATGGACGTCATCGCCACCAACCTGGCGAACGTCACGACCGCGGCCTTCAAGGCCGAGAGTATGATTTTCACCGAGATCATCGAGACGGACCCGCTCACCGGCGAATTCCTCAGCCTGGTCCACGACGTCGGCTTCGTCCGCGATCTCTCGGAAGGCCCCATGGTCGGAACCAGCAACCCGCTAGACCTGGCGCTTCACGACGAGGGTTACTTCGTCGTGGAGACCCCGGACGGCCCACGCTACACGCGCCACGGCGTCTTCCAGCTCGACCCCGCCGGACAGGTGGTGACCACGGAAGGGCACCCGGTCCTGAACACGGCCAACGCGCCGATCCTCGTGCCGCTCGACGCCGACAACATCGTCGTGACGCGGGACGGCACGATCTCCGCCGACGCGAACGAAATCGGCCGCTTCCAAGTGGTGCGGTTCGCCGACGAACAGGCGCTCAAGAAGCTCGGCAGCGGCCTCTACGACGCCGAGGCCCAGCTGCCGCTGCCGGCGCCGGAGGCCGAGATCCTGCAGGGCATGGTCGAGAACTCGAACGTCAACGGCGTGACGGAAATCACCAGGATGATCGACACCGTGCGCAATTACCAGGCCGCGGCGGCGCTGGCCGACACGGAGCACCAGCGCATCCTCGATGCGATCGAGGCGCTGACGACAACCACAACCGCATAAGGCGAGGAAAGGACACCTGCCATGAGAGCGCTCAGCATCGCCGCTACGGGAATGTTGGCCCAACAGCTCAACGTCGAGGTGATCTCCAACAACATCGCCAACATCAACACGACCGGCTTCAAGCGGCAGCGGGCGGAGTTCCACGATCTCCTGTACCAGGACCTGCTGCGGGCCGGGACAAGCTCCTCGACCACCGGCACCGTGGTGCCCTCGGGCATCCAGATCGGGCTAGGGGTCAAGCCGGGGGCGGTCTACCGCATCACCGAACAGGGCAACCTGCTGATCACCGACAACAAGCTGGACCTGGCGATCAACGGCAAAGGCTATTTCAAGGTCGAATTGCCCTCGCTCGAGACCGCGTACACCCGGAGCGGCGCCCTCGGGCGCAGCCCGACCGGCGACCTGGTGACGGCCAACGGCTTCGTGGTGCTGCCGGGAATCACCATCCCGGGCAACGCCGTCGACATTACGATCAATGCGCAGGGCGAGGTCTTCGCCACCCTGGACGGCCAATCATCTCCACTGAGCGTCGGCACGATCCAGCTCGCCAATTTCCCCAACGAAGCGGGGCTCGAGCCGATCGGCGACAACCTGTTCCTGGAGACCCCGGCCTCCGGCCTACCCACCACCGCCGCGCCCGGCTCTGCCGGCTTCGGCGAAATCCAGCAGGGCGCGTTGGAGACCTCCAACGTCAACGTGGTCGCCGAGATTACCAACCTGATCACGGCGCAGCGCGCCTACGAAATGAATTCGAAGGTCATTCAGGCCGTCGACGAGATGCTCGCGAGCATCGTCCAGCTCCGTTAAGTGACGAGGTAAATCCATGCGCCTCCTGTTCACCGTTTTGAGCGTGATCCTGCTGGCCGCGGCGAATGCGGCCGCCACCCAGTCGGGGACTGACCGGCCGGTGATCCTGAAGAGCCGGGCGATCGTCGAGGACAACGTGGTGAAACTCCAGGATCTATTCGACGGCCTGGGCGAACGGGGCGCGACGGCAATCGCCCGGGCCCCGGCCCCCGGCCGACCGGTCGAGGTGGACGCCCGTTGGCTTGCCGCGGTGGCCCAGGCCCACGCCCTGCCCTGGCGGCCGAGCAGCAGATTGGACACCGTCGTGATCGAACGCGCCAGCCGGATCATCGAGACCCGGCGGATCGAGGCGGAAGTTCTGAACGCGCTGGCCCGGCGCGGCGTTGCCGGCAATGTCTCCCTCGGGCTCGACAACCCGGCCCTGCGGATATACCTGCCGAGCGAAGCGGTGCCGACCCTGACGATCACCGGCCTGTCGCACGACCCGGCCAGCGGCCGTTTCACCGCGCATCTCGTCGCCCCGGCCGAGGGGACGCCGCTGGCCAAGGCGACGGTGACCGGCCGCGCCGTCCAAATGGCAGAGATTCCGGTTTTGCGCCGCCGCATGATCCCGGGCGAGGTGATCCGCCGGCGCGACATCGACTGGATCAGCGCACGCGCCGACCGGCTCGGCCGGAACGCGATCACCGATGTCGCGGACCTGCTGGGCAAGAGTCCGCGCCGGCCGATCCGCGCCGGCGACACGGTCCTTGCGGGCGAGGTCCGCGAGCCCATCGTCGTGCCCAAGAACAGCCTGGTCACGATCAAGCTGGAAACCCCCCGGATGGTCCTGACCGCTCAGGGCCGGGCCCTGGAACAGGGCGCCGAGGGCGACGTGATCCGGGTCGTGAACACCAAGTCGCACAAGGTGATCAGTGCCACCGTGGCCGACCCCGGCATGGTCCGGATCAGGCCGGCCGATATCGGCGCCGCGAACCGGCGGAGGTTCAAATGACAGCGCCGCGCTTGGCCGCGCCGCCACGTCCGGTTGCGGAATTCTCCACCCGTAACCGGGCTCGGATGTCCGGCGCGTTGAACGCCGCGGCGGTTGCGGTCCTCGCGCTCTCCCTGGCCGCGTGCAACGCGCTGAGCCGGCTCTCCGAGGTCGGCCAGGAGCCGCCGCTTTCGACGATCCAAAACCCGGCGGTGCTGCATGCCAGCCGGCCCGTCGCCATGCCCATGCCGCCGCCCGTGGCGGTGGACCGCCAGCCGGCCTCGCTCTGGCGGCCGGGATCGCGCGCCTTCCTGAAGGATCAGCGGGCCAGCCAAGTGGGCGACATCCTGACGGTCATCATCGAGATCGAGGACCAGGCGACGATCTCGAACACCACCAGCCGCAGCCGGACCAACTCGGAGGAGGCTGACGCCAGCAGCATCCTCGGCTACGAGGCCAGCCTGGGCCAGGTCCTCCCGGAAGCGGTGGACCCCACCAGCCTGATCGACCTCGGCAGCGAGTCCCTTTCCAGCGGCTCCGGCAGCGTCAACCGCGGCGAGGATATCAACCTCCGGATCGCGGCGCTGGTCACCCAAGTGCTGCCGAACGGCAATCTGGTGATCGCCGGGCGTCAGGAGGTCCGCGTCAATTTCGAGGTGCGGGAGCTGCAGGTCGTCGGGATGATCCGGCCCGAGGACATTACCTCGACCAACACGGTCAGTTACGACCAGATCGCCGAGGCGCGCATCGCCTACGGCGGCCGGGGGCACATTTCCGATGTCCAGCAGCCGCGCTACGGCCAGCAGATTTACGACATCATCTGGCCGTTTTAGTAGCCTCCATCATAGGAGGGTATCAGGCCCCGCACCGGAAACCGGGCCGGCGCCGCAAAAGGCGCCGGCCCGCGCCGTTTCCGGTTCCCGATGCGGGCCGCCTCGCGGAGCGACGGATCAATCGTCCCGATGGGTGCGCTCCATGCGCTCGTGCCGCTCCTGCGCCTCGATGGACAGGGTGGCGATCGGCCGTGCCTCCAGCCGACGCAGGCTGATCGGTTCCATGGTCTCCTCGCAGTAGCCGTAAGACCCGTCTTCGATGCGGCGCAGCGCCGCGTCGATCTTGGAGATCAGCTTGCGCTCGCGGTCCCGGGTACGCAGCTCCAACGAGCGGTCGGTCTCCAGCGACGCCCGGTCGGCAAGATCCGCCTCATGGAGCGGCTCCTCCTGGAGATGCTGGATCGTCTCGTTCGATTCCCTCAGCAACGCCTGCTTCCAGCGCAGCAGCTTCTGGCGGAAGTACTCGGTCATGACCGGGTTCATGAATCGCTCCCCTTCACCGGGTCGGTACCCGGTCGGTAGCGGCGGCGACCTGTTCATGTGTGATCCCATCCGTGGTGCCCCGATTTTGCCGCGGAGTATATGAAATTTGTTCCGTCCGACAAGCATCGGAACGCATCCGAGGCGAGTTCACATTTATCTGAAACTAAAGGACAAAAATGCGGTCGGCCGGAAAAGGGGCGCTAACGGCCCAATTTTGCCAGTTCGACGGCTGCCCGCACCTCGATGTCGTCGAGGATTTCGGCCAATCGTGGATCGTCCACCCGGTCGCGCTCGGCCGCGGCGAGGGCGGCCAAGCGTTCGATCGTCGCCCTCGGCAGGCTGCCGGCCAGCAAGCCGAGCCGCAGCTCGTCCAACCGATCGAGCAGGTCCTCGCCGCGGCGCCGCGCCTGACGCCGGCCCCTCGGTGCATCGGGCACCTCCTGCAACGCCAGCAAGGCATCGACCGGGCCGATCGCCCCGCCGCCGCTCACCGACGAGGCGGCGGGCGGCTCTCCGGAAAGGGCCTTGGAAAACGCACCCGCTCCGCTGGCCTTGTTGCGTTCGTTGCGGCGCGGCGCTGCCGTCCCGATCGAGGAAATCCGGTCGACCTTCATCGCGTATCCTTGGCATCCTCCAATTTTTTTCAGCCTGGACCGGCGCCCTTAAGATGCGGTTAAGCGCCTCATCCCGCACGGCAAATTTTGCCGCCGCAACCGGTCCGGATTTGCCGAAACCACGAGCGCGGGACCGGGGCCGGACGCCGCCGCACAGGCGGGCCGCGCCGGACTGCCGGCGATCCCACGGCGCCACGACGACTGGCACGCCTTTCGCATGGGCAGGGCACGAACACGTCTTCCAGACAGGTTTCGAGGATGACAAGCGCGTTGCCCCCGCTGTGTAAGCCGCGCCGCCGCCCGGCCGGAGTCATTGGCCGCTTCCTGGCCGGGCTGCTGTTTGCCGCGCTGTTCGGGCCGGCCGCTTCGCAGGCCGATTCGCGCATCAAGGACATCGCCGAGTTCGAGGGCATCCGCGACAATCTGCTGGTCGGCTACGGCCTGGTCGTCGGCCTCAAGGGGACCGGCGACGACCTGGACAGCGCGCCCTTCACGCGGGAGAGCCTGATCGGCATGCTCCAGCGCCTCGGCATCAACGCCCGGGACGATGATCTCGACACCGAGAACGTCGCCGCGGTCATGGTTACCGCCAATCTCCCGCCCTTTGCCCGCCAGGGCTCGCGGATCGACGTCACGGTCTCGGCCCTCGGCGATGCCAAAAGTCTGCTGGGCGGCACCCTGCTGGTCACCCCGCTGCTGGCCGCCGACGGCGAGGTCTACGCCGTAAGCCAGGGCCCGGTCGCGGTTGCCGGTTTCAGCGCCCAAGGGGACGGCCAGAGCCTGACCAAGGGCGTGCCGACCACCGGGCGCATCCCGAACGGGGCCATCATCGAGCGCGAACTGAACTTCGGCCTGGTGGAGCTCGAGTCCGTCAAGATCAGCCTGCGCAATCCGGACCTGACCACCGCCCGCCGCGTGGCCCAAGCGATCAACGCGTTCGTCGGCAGTACCGCGGCGCGCTCCACCGACCCCGGGACCGTCCTGGTCCAGGTGCCGGAGAAATACAACGGCGATACCGTAGCGCTGCTCACCGACATCGAACAGCTGCGGGTGAAGACCGATCAAATGGCCCGGGTGGTCATCGACGAGCGCTCCGGCGTGATCGTGATGGGCGAAAACGTGCGCATCAGCACCGTCGCCATCGCCCAGGGCAACCTGACGATCCGGATTACCGAAACCCCGCAGGTCAGTCAGCCCGCAGCCTTCTCCAGCACCGGCACGACGGAGGTGGTGCCGCGCACCGACATCACTGTCGACGAGGGGGAAAGCCGCCGCATGGCCGTGCTGCCGGCCGGAGTCAGCCTGCAGGAGCTGGTCAACGGCCTGAACGCCTTGGGCATCGGTCCGCGCGACATGATCACGATCCTCCAGGCGGTCAAGGCGGCCGGCGCGCTGCAGGCCGGCATCGAGGTGCTGTGATGGGATTCGACGCCCCGCCCGTCGACCTCACCCGGATCGTCGAAACCGCCCGGAGCGCCCAGGCGGCGCAAAAGGCCAAACCGGCCCAGGACGGCCTGCAGGGCCCGCAGCTCCGCCGCGCGGCCGAGGAATTCGAGGCGGTATTCCTGTCCCGGATGCTGGCGCCCATGTTCGACGCCCTGGAGACCGACGGCCTGTTCGGCGGCGGCCCCGGCGAGACCCTCTACCGCTCGCTGCTGGTCGAGGAATACGGCAAGGCCATTGCCCGGTCCGGCGGCATCGGAATCGCCGCTGCCGTGGAACGGGAAATTCTCAGGCTGCAGGAGGTCGACCGGCAATGACCGGACCCGATCAGATCACGGAGCTGCTCGGAATCACCGGCCGCCTGACCGCCGTGCTGGAACGCGAGGTCGAGATGCTGCGAGCGATGGAACCCGCGGCGATGCAGGCCTTGCAGCAGGACAAGATGGCCCTTGCCGCGGCCTACGAGTCGCAGCTCAAGAAGCTCAAGCACGACCCGGGCCCGCTCGACGCATTGACGCCGGAACGGGGCGCGGAGCTCAGGACCGCCATCGAGGCGTTCCGCAAGACCCTGGCAAAGAGCGAACACGCCCTGCGCGCGGCGAAGGAGACCATCGACCGGGTGCTTCGGGCGATCGCCGAAGAGCTGAAGCGGAAGATCCACGCGGCCCCCTCCTATTCCGCCGGCGGGCTTGCGCCGTCAGGCGACCGTTCCGCGTCAGGCGAGCCCGTGTCTCTCTCGTTCAACCAATCCGTGTGATCCGCCGCCTCGGGCGCGGGACAAGAATCGCCGCCAAGACGCCCCGCCCACAAGGCGGCCCGCATCAACGATTTCCTAAGACATCCGGCGCAATATGCTAGGTGCTCGAAAGTGTAATCGGATCGCGAACAACGGAGCCACCGCGTGATTGTCGGAGCGACAACCGCCAGCCTGCCGGCGCCGACCGAAACGTCTCGGGACCGGTCGCAGGCGTCTGCGCCCTCGTCGGCCCCGACCAAGGGGCTTCCGGCCGTTCAAGCCCCTGTCGCATCGTTCCAGTCCTCCTCCCGGTCCCGCCTCGCTTACGACCGGGATCTCGGCCGCGTCTTCATCGAGATCGTGGACCGCGACTCGGGCGAGGTGATCGACCGCTACCCGCCGGAGGAGCTGGTGCGCCACATAGACAGCCGCATCGAAAAGAACGCGGCCCGGCGCCGTGGCGCCGACCCCGGCCTCCTGTTCAGCCAGATCATTTGAACCGCTCCCGCACGGGCCTTGCGACCATCGGACGATGGATAATTGAGTAATGGGTTCGTTGCGCAATCAGGACTGGCGCAGGTAAGGATGATAATCCCACAAACGCCAACGCCACCAAGGCCCGAGCGTATGTCTGCCGCCAGTCTCCTATCTCGCCGAACGACGGAGGCGTGCCAAGCCCGGGATGCGCGCGCGGGAGTGCGACTCCGTCAGCCAGAGTCAAAGCTAAGCCTCTGGGCAGGTGATAGGACCCACCAGGAAGCCGTCCGGTTCGGGGCTCCGGGGTGGCCGGCAACTATTGCCGCGGAGATATTCCGACACGGTCGGACTTGCCGGCCCCGCCCTTCGGCTGTTACCCGTTTATGTCGCTAAATCAAAAACTTAGGCCGAAATAATCGATTGGCACGCCATTCGCAAGGGCTTTCCCGCAGGATGCCGAAGGATGAGGAGAGCCAATCGTGACCGCGCGGCCCGTGCCTGCCTTGGCCCCCCGCGAGGCCGCCAGACGCCTGGGCGAAAACCTCGGTCGGTTAACCGATCTCATGGAGACCGAGCTTGAGGACCTTCGCGACAGACGAACCGGCGGTGTCGAGGACTTGGTGTCCAAAAAGCGTTCGGCCGCCAAGGTCCACCGGGATCTTCTCCAACAGCTCGCAGACCACCCAGAGGTCGCGCAGGAATTCGATGGGCGCGAAAGAGAGATGCTTAGGGCCGCGACGCAGCATCTCTCGGTTGCGGTCCACGCCAATGCGCGCGCGCTCAGGGCTAAGCTCGAGGCCAACAATTGCCTTATGGGGTCCATCGCTCACGCGGTACGGAGTGAACAGATGACGCAGGCTCGGTATATCGGCGACGGACGCGTGATCGACCGGCCGGATGGCCACGGTCCAGACCCCGTTCTGTTCAACCAGGTGGCCTAGCGCGAGGGCAAGGAAGCGTCGATGTCCTTGCTCGGCTCTCTCCTCTCGGCGGTTTCGGGCCTGCAGGCGGCGCAGGCGCAACTGCAGATCACCGCGAACAATATTGCTAACGTCAATACGGCCGGCTACACGCGCAAGACGGTCACGCCCGAGACCGCGGTCATCGACGGGGCCGTCATCGGCGTCCGCCTATCCGACGTCCAACGCACGGTCGACGAACACCTGCTGCGGCAGTTGCGCGCGCACATCGCCAGCCTCAGCGGCCATAGGATCGAAAGCTATTTTCTGACCCGTACACAGAGCCTGTTCGGCTCGGTGGGCAACAATACGTCGTTGAGTCACACCATCACGACCCTGGGCTCTGCCCTCGAGGCCCTCGCCGTTGGCCCGGACAACCTGATGAACAAGACCGACGTGGTCGACGCGGCGCGGCGCTTGGCCGATCAGCTCAACTTCATGAGCGACAACATCCAACAGATGCGCCTCGACGCGGAGCGTCAAATCAAGGAGTCGGTCGATACCGTCAACAAACTGCTGACCGACATTCACGAGCTCAACCGGACCATCTCCCGGACGATTGGCGCTGGCGATTCCGCGCCGGACCTCGAGGACCAGCGCGATGTTCTATTGAATAAGCTGGCGGAAGAGATCGCCATCCAGTATTTCCGGCGCCCAACGGGCGAGGTCGTGATCTCGACCCTGTCGGGACGCACCTTGCTCGATAGCGTGCCAAAGACCCTGGGCTATGCGCCGGTCTCCGCGATGGGGGCGGCTATGACCTACCAGAACGGTCTCAGCGGGATTCTATACGGCGCCGGCAACAGCGACATCACTCAGGAGATCAGCGGCGGCCGCCTGGCCGGCCTGCTCACGGCGCGCGATAATACCCTCGTCGATTTCCAGGCCGAGATCGACCGCCTGTCCGAGGTGCTTCGTGACCGG
>JBHIDD010000049.1:0-12046 GCA_046759925.1 Kiloniellaceae bacterium | reverse complement strand
GTGCCGGCCCCAACCCGCAAGGAGCGGGCGGCGCGCCTGCGGGCGGCCGGGGCGGCGGCGGTCGGGCGCTTCCTCGAGGGCCAGGTGGGCACGCGCGCGCGCGTCCTCGTCGAACAGGACGGCTTCGGACGGACCGAGCACTTCGCGCCGGTCGAGGTCGCCGGCGCCGCGGCCGGGCAGATCGTCCCGGTGCACATGACCGGCTTGGCCGGCGAGCGGCTGCTTGGGAGCCTCGCGGCGTGAGCACGGAGGCGCCCTCGAGCGCGGGCGGCGCAAGCGCGGGCGCAGTCAAGACCGGCGGCTGGTTTTCCCGCCTGAAGAGCGGACTGTCGCGCTCCTCCACCAAGCTGGGCGAGGGGATTACCGGGATCTTCGCCAAGCGCAAGCTGGACCAGGCGGCGCTGGAAGCGCTCGAGGAGCTTTTGATCGCCGCCGACCTGGGGGTTGCGACGGCGGCCAAGCTGACCGCGAACCTGGCCAAGACCCGCTTCGACGAGGAGGTAACACCGGAGGCGGTGCGCCGGGCGCTCGCCGACGAGGTCGCGCGGATCCTCGGGCCCGTCGCCCGGCCGCTCGCCCTCGATCGGGGAAGGAAGCCGCAGGTCGTCCTCGTCGTCGGCGTCAACGGCAGCGGCAAGAC
The DNA here is from genome assembly GCA_046759925.1 of Kiloniellaceae bacterium. Classification (GTDB taxonomy): domain Bacteria; phylum Pseudomonadota; class Alphaproteobacteria; order Kiloniellales; family J153; genus JBHIDD01. Next base: position 11,406 of record JBHIDD010000049.1, on the reverse strand, counting down.
CACGACCATCGGGAAACTCGCCAAGGGCTACCGGGACCAGGGGCTGAGCGTCATGCTGGCCGCCGGCGACACCTTCCGCGCCGCCGCGATCGAGCAGCTGCAAGTCTGGGGCGCGCGCAGCGGCTGCCCGGTGATCGCCAAGGCGCCGGGGACCGATGCCGCGGGACTGGCCTACGAGGCCCTGGAGAAGGCCCGGGCCGAGGCTTACGACCTGCTCTTGATCGACACCGCCGGGCGCCTGCACAACAAGGCCGATCTGATGGCCGAGTTGCAGAAGATCATCCGGGTCCTCAAGAAGCTGGATAACAGCGCGCCGCATGATGTCCTGCTGGTCCTCGACGCGACCACGGGGCAAAACGCGCACGCCCAGGTGGCGACCTTCAAGGAGCTGGTGGACGTCAGCGGCCTCATCGTCACCAAGCTGGACGGCTCGGCGCGCGGCGGCGTCCTCGTCGCGCTCGCCGAGAGGTTCGGCCTCCCGGTCCACGCCGTCGGCGTCGGCGAGACGGCCGACGACCTGCGCCCCTTTGCCGCGCCCGACTTCGCCCGCTCGCTCATGGGGCTGGACGCGTAACAGGCAACGCCACAAATCTCGTGACGGCCGGAACCCGGGGAAACCCGGAAACCCGGGGACAGTATACTATTTTTCTTCGTCAGGAAATCGGGGACAGTATCCAGTTTTTCTTCGCTTGGCGGAGGCCGCGGCCGAAGCCCGTGTCCCACGGCGAGGCCGCGCCCCTCTTGGCCGGCGCCTCGAGCCGGGGGGCGTGAGCGCGCCTGGGCGGGCTTAAAAACAGTATACTGTCCCCGGATCCCCGGATCCGTGGATCCCCGCGGCTCAAGCCGCCAACGCGGCATAGCCGACGATTTCGTCGAAGTGGGCTTGCCCTGGATCGGGTTCCGCGCCGATCCCGGCGCGGCCGCCGAAACGCGCCTTGAGGAATCGTTTCGCCACCAGCGCTTTGCGCGCATCGCCGGAGTCGAGGTCGTGCGCGGCTTCCTCCAGCAAGAGCGCCGCGGACAGGCAGTCGGACAACAAATCGGCAAGCCGCCGGCCATGGCGCGGGCCGTCGCGCCGATGTTCGCGCAGATAACCGAAGGCATCCCGGCAGTGATCGCGCGCGGTCTTGAGCACCGCCGCCTCGCGGGACAGGCCCCGGGGCAGGGCGCCCAGGATCGCGTCGATCCGCTGCAGGAATTCCTGGTCGCCCGCGACCTTGCCCGCGACCACACGCAGGAGTTCGAGCGCCTGGATGTTGGTGGGTCCTTCCCAGACCGGCAGGACCATCGCGTCGCGATAGAGCCGGGCGGTCGGCCATTCCTCGGTGTAGCCGTTGCCGCCGACCAGTTCGAGCGCCTGGGTCGCGGCGCGCACCGCCTGCTCCGCCGTCCGGCACTTGGCGAGCGCGGTGCTGACCCGCAGCCAGCTCCGTCGGGTCTCGTCCGCCAAGGCGGCATCGAAGGCAAACGCCGCCTCGAAGGCGAGCGCGGTCGAGGCCTCGAGCTCGGTCACGAGGTCGAGCAGGCTGTCGCGCACCATGGGGTAGTCGCGGATCAAGCCCCCGAAAGCCCGGCGGTGCGTGGCCCAGCAGACCGCTTCCAGGAAGGCCCGGCGCTGCACGCCGCAGGCGGCGACCGCGTTGTGGATGCGGCTGTATTCCAGGGCCTCCATCATCGCCTTGAGGCCACCCGGCGGCCCGGCCACCTCGAGCGCCCAGGCGCCGTCGAGCTCGGCCTCGCCGGTCGCCAGACCCCGGGTGCCGAGCTTGTCTTTCAGCCGGCGCACCCAGAGTCTGTTCGGGGCGCCATCGGGCAGCACATCGGGCACCAGATAGCAGCCCAGCCCCTGTCCGCCGTCCGGGGCGCCGCGCGGCCGCGCCGTGGCGAAGGCGAGTTCCGAACCCACGTTGCTGGTGAACCATTTGAGCCCGGTCAGCCGCCAGGCCTCGCCGTCGGGGCGGGCCTCGGTCGTGGTCGCGCCCACGTCGGAGCCGCCGTGCAGCTCGGTCGCCCAAGTGGCGCCGCTCTTGGTCTTGCCGTCCATGCGGATGAGCTCCGGCAAGTAGGTGTCCCGCAGTCCCGCGGGTGCCAGCCGGTCGAGCACGTAGGCCAGTGCGCCGGTCATGGTAACCGGGCAGTGGATCGAGATGTCGGTGCCGGAGAGCAGGTAGCCCATGGCGAACGACAGCACGTGCGGCGCCGGATCCTTGGCGTAAGCCAGGCCGACGATCCCGCGCCGGTAGGCTTCCTGATGGCAGGCGAGGTAGGACGGGTTGTAGACCACCCTGCCGAGGCGCTCGCCGCCGGGGCCGTGCGTTTCCAGGCGCGGCGGGGCGCAGCGGTCGGTATAGGCGGCCTGCGCGTCGAGCTCGCCTCCGACCCAGGCGCCGAACCCGGACAGCCGCTCGGCGTGCCGCTCCATCATCTCCGGCGCGCGGCGCCGGAGCAGGCGCTGCAGATTGACATCCAGATCGAAGAAGTTCAGTCCGCGGGTCTCGGCCGGATAGTCGATCGGCCGGGCGCCCACGGCGGCCTTGTCGACGAGCGGATCGGTCATCAGCGCACTCCCTTCGGCCCCCGCGATCCCGCGGGCGGCGTAATCTTACACGAGAAGAAACATACAAGATGATGACGCCCGGTGCAGCGCCCGAGCGCAACCGCCGCCCGGGCCCCCGGGGCGGGCGGTGTCCGCCGGCCTGGACGCGGGCCGGCGAAACCTTTCTAATCGCGGCCTCGATTGCAGTTCCATGACACCCGCCGCTCGGGCCCCACCTCCGGGTCAGGGATCGATCGCATGGCCCTCGACGTCGGCGTCCTCCTGCTCGTCCTGCTGGCGGCGGCCCTGCACGCCTCTTGGAACGCCCTGGTCAAGGCCGGCGAGGATCGGCTGGTCATGACCACGCTGGTCGTGTTCGTCCCCGGCCTGCCGTGCCTGGCCGCGGTGTCCGTCCTGCCGGCGCTCGAGACCGCGGCCTGGCCGTACCTGATCGCCTCGGTCGTGGTCCATTTCGCCTATTTCGCCGTGTTGCTCGGCGCCTACCGGCACGGCGACCTGTCCCAGGTCTATCCCATCGCCCGGGGCGCCGCCCCGGCGCTGGTCGCGCTCGAGGCCTGGGCCTTCGCGGGCGAGGCGCTGCGCGCGGCCGAGGTGGCCGGGGTTCTGATCGTCTCCGGCGGGATCATGAGCCTTGCCTGGCGGGGCCAGGGGACGGCCGGCGGCGGCGAGATCAAGGCGATCGCCTTTGCGCTTTTGACCGCGCTCAGCATCGCGGTCTACCTGCTGGCCGACGGCATGGGGGTCAGGCGCTCCGGCTTTGCGCTCACCTACATCTGCTGGCTGTTCGCGCTCACAGGCGTTCCCTTGTTCGGCTTCACCGTGTGGCGGCGGCGCGGGCGAATCGCCGCGAGCTTCGGCGCGAACCTCAAGCTTGGCTTCGCCGGCGGCCTGATCGCCGGGATTTCCTATGGCATCGCCATCTGGGCGATGGGCGTCGGGCCCATGGCGCACGTCGTGGCCGTGCGGGAAACCAGCGTCCTGATCGGGGCGGCGATCGGCACCTTCGTCCTGAAGGAACCCTTCGGCCGCCACCGGATCGTCGCCGCAGCGGCGGTCGCCACCGGCGCGGTACTCCTGAATCTCGGCCGCTGATCCCGGACCTAAGGCTCGGTGAATTGGCCGGTTTGCCCGGGCGGATTGGCGCGCGGCGCGAAGATCGGCTGATCCTTGCGCTTCCGAAAATCGTCGAGCGCCCAGCGCACGGAAGGGAAGGCGAGGTCGTCCCAAGGGATCGCATCCCAGCCGAACAGCGCGATTTCCGCCGTCTCGGGCCCGGGGGACAACTCCGGCGAGAGCAGTCGGGCGCGGTAGATGAGCTGGATCTGGCTGATCTGCGGGATCGAATAGACCGCCAGCAGCTGGTCGATCTCCAGCTTCGCCCGCGCTTCCTCCCAGGCTTCGCGCCTGGCGCCCTCGGCGGGGCTTTCGTGCAATTCAAGATACCCGGCGGGCAGGGTCCAAAAGCCCCGGCGCGGGTCGATCGCCCGGCGGCACAGCAGGATGCGGTCCTCCCAGGCGGCGACCGCGCCGATCACGATCATCGGATTTTCATAGCGGATGAAGCCGCATTCGCTGCACACCAGCCGCGGCCGGTCGTCACCCTCCGGGATCTCGCGCACGAAGCCTGCGCCGGGCCCGGGGGGCTTGGAACTGGGCGTCGCCATGATGCTACTGTGACCCAAGCGCGGAATGCCGGCAAGTCGGGGCCGACCAAATCGGACGAGCACCGCGGCAGGCGAACCGGATGGGGCTCCGGCAAAACCCCGGAAGCCTGCATGGGTGCAAAGCCTGCGCGACGCCCATAAAGGCCCGGTCAAGCGGCCGCTTGACGCGACGCCGGCGCGAAGAATGTCCGGCTCCGTGCCCCGGCTGTGAGGAGTTCCCACCAAAACCGTTAGATCATGGCCGAGGTACCGCCGTCATTGGCCCGAAGGCCGGCGCTTGTCACCCCTGCGCCGGCTGCGCGGGCCAATGTGTTAAGAGATAATAAATTTGTTAACCAATTGTATCCTATGGTGCGCGCTGGGCCGTGCGACGGACTGCATATCGCACGACCGAAATTGGCCCCGCCCGGGTCGCCCGGGCGGATGCAACGCAGGGATTTGTGCCGTGAAAGGCCCGGGCCGGGAACTGCACAATTTGCTCGAGTTGGCGCTCGACAAGTCGATCGAAGCCCGCAAGGCGCTGACCGCGAGCATCGGCGACCTGTTTTCGGAAGGGGATGGGGAGCTGACCGAGCGCGAGCGCGCGCTCATGTCGGACATCCTGAACAAGCTCATCCGCGACTGCGAGATGGCGGTCCGGCGCGACCTCAGCGAGCGCCTGGCCAAGGCGCCCAATCCGCCCCACGAGCTGATCGTCGCGCTGGCCAACGACGAGATCGAGGTCGCCCGACCGATCCTGCTCGGGAGCGAGGTGCTGCGGGACGTGGAGCTGATCGGGATCATCCGACACCGGACGCAGCAGCACCAGCTGGCGATCGCCATGCGCCGCTCGATCAGCGAATACGTCTCGGATGCGCTGGTCGAGACCGGCAGCATCGACGTCATCAAGACCCTGCTCGAGAACCAGGACGCGCAGATCTCCGAGGCGACCATGGGGTACCTGGCCGAGGAGTCGCGCCGCGTCGACACCTTCCAAGAGCCGCTGGTCAAACGCAAAGACCTGAAGCCCGAGCTGGCGGAGCGGCTGTACCTCTGGGTCTCGGCCGCGCTGCGCGGACACATCCTGGAAAACTTCGACGTTCACCCCTCCGAGCTCGACGACCAGTTGGAGGGCGTCGCCCAGGCGATTTCCAGCGATCCGGAACAACACCGGACAGACCCGGCGGCGAAGCAGCCCGCGACCGTGTTGGCCAAGCGTCTGGCGACGCAGCAGGAGATCACGGCGGAGTTCCTGATCCAGGTCCTGCGGCAAGGGGAAATCCCGCTGTTCGAGGCCTTGTTCGGCGAGCTCAGCGGCCTCGAGGCGCCCCGCCTGCAGAGCGTCCTCTACGACTCGGGCGGCGAGGGACTGGCGATCGCCTGCCGCGCGCTCGAGATGCCCAAACCGACCTTTGCCACGGTATTCCTCTTGAGCCGCCGCGGACGGTCGGGCAACCAGGTGGTCGATCCGCGCGAGCTGTCCCGTGCGCTGCGCGCCTTCGACAAGATCGACCCGAAGATTGCCGCGGAAGTGATCAAGAGCTGGCGGCGCGACCAGAGATATCAGGAGGCGATCGAGCAGATCGCGCGCCCGTCGAAGAAGCCCAAGGCGGACTGAGGGACAGGCATGGCCGCAAAGCCCAAGAAGCATGTCGCGTCGAACTGGGACGCCGCAGGTGGCGACCGGGCCGCGGGCGCGGCGCCGGGCGACGGCACGACGGATTTGGTCGGGGAACTGCAGCGCGTCCTGCTCGACGAAGGGCCGCCCATCTGCATCACCGATTCCGCAGGCCGGCTGGTCTACGCCAACGCCGCCTACGAGCGGATCTCGGAGGCGCTGGCGGCGGCAGGCATCGCCCCGGACCGGCAACCGCCCGCGCCGCCACCGAACGGATCGGCCGCCGATGCCCCGGGTCACCCCGTGGAGCGGGAGCATACGATCCTGATCGACGGCCGCAACGAGCACTACAGCCTGCGCCAAAGAACCCTTTGCGACGCGGACGGCAAGAGCCTGGCTATGGCCTCTGTCTTCCAGCCGATCGACCGGCTGAAGTCGGCCAGCGCCGCGCTGGCCACGACCAGCGCGCGGCTCGACGACATCTCCCGGCTGGTCTCGGACTGGATCTGGGAGGCCAACCGCAACCTTGTGCTCACCTACGTCTCGCCCAGGGTCAACGAGGCGCTCGGCTATCACCAGCTCGAACTGACTGGCCGACTGCTGACCGACCTGCCGCTCAAACGCGACGATACCCTGATCGCGCTCCGCACGACCGAGGGGCGCCGGCCGTTCCGCGACCTCGAGATCGAGATCGCCGACCGGAAAGGACAGGTGCGGCAGTTCAAGCTGAGCGGCCTGCCGGTTTATTGCCCGACAACCGGGTCCTTCCTTGGGTACCGCGGCACGGCGCACGACGTAACCGAGCTCAACTGGCGCGAGACGGCCTTGCGCCAGGCAAAGGAAACCGCCGAACTCGCGAACCGCACCAAAGGCGAGTTCCTCGCCAATATGAGCCACGAGCTGCGCACGCCGCTCAACGCCATCATCGGTTTTTCGGAGGTCATGTGCGCCGAAATATTGGGACCGCTCGACAACGCGCAGTACAGGGGATACACCGCCGATATTCGCGAAAGCGCCCGGCACCTGCTGGCCCTGATCAACGATATTCTCGATGCCGCGAAGATCGAGGCCGGCCAGACGGAGCTTTTCGAAGAGCCCGTCGATCCGGTCGCCTTGATCGATTCGGTGCAGCGCCTCTTGGCCGGACGGGCGGGCCGCGCCGGTCTCGCCATCGAGGTGCACCTGGCGCCCAATCTGCCGCCGATTTACGCCGATGAAACCAAGCTCAAACAGATCCTGATCAACCTGACGGCGAACGCCGTGAAATTCACTCCCGAAGGCGGTCGCATCGAACTCCGGGCCGAGGTGAACGAAACCGGCGAATTCGTCTTCATGGTGAGCGATTCCGGAATCGGAATCGAAGCCAAGGACATCCCGCGCGCGCTGGCCCCCTTCGGCCAGGTGGACTCCCAGCTGAGCCGCCGCTTCGAAGGCACCGGCCTTGGCCTGCCGCTCGCCAAATCGCTGACCCAGATGCACGGCGGCACGCTAGACCTGGTGAGTGCGCCCCAGGTCGGCACCACGGTGACCGTGCGCCTGCCGGCCGAACGCATGCTCAGGTATTGAGCCCCGGCGGCACCTCTTCCTTGGCGTATTCGCTGCCCCAGGTCCCGACCTGACGCTCTCAAGCGGCCGCCTCGAGCGCCGCGACACCCGGCAGGGTCTTGCCCTCCAGCCACTCGAAGAACGCGCCGCCGGCCGTCGTGACATAGGAGAAACAGTCCGCCACCCCGGCATGGCCGAGCGCGGCCACGGTATCCCCGCCGCCGGCCACGGTCCGCAGGCGGCCGGCCCGGGTCAAGTCGGCCGCCTTGCGCGCGACCGCCTTGGTGCCGGCGTCGAACGGCGGCACCTCGAAGCAGCCGAGCGGCCCGTTCCAGACCAGCGTGCCGCAGGTCTCCAGGCACCGGCCCAGGTGCGCGGCGGTGGCCGGACCGACATCCAGAATCATCTGCTCGGCCGGCACCTGCTTGACCGACACGGTCCGGCATTCGATCCCCGCCTCCGGCGCCGGGGCGATCACCGCATCGGTCGGCAGCACCAGATCGCACGCCGCCGCCTTGGCGCGGCCGACGATGGCGCGTGCGGCCTCGGCCATGTCGTGCTCGCAGAGCGATCGGCCGACGCCCACCCCGAGGGCGTTCAGGAAGGTATTGGCCATGGCGCCGCCGAGCGCCAGTAGATCGGCCTTTTCCACCAGGTTGCCGAGCAGGTCGAGCTTGGTCGAGATCTTGGCGCCGCCGAGGATGATGGCAAGCGGGCGCGCCGGCCGGTCCACGGCAGCCGTCAGGTGCTCCAGCTCGGCCTGCATGAGCCGGCCGGCCGCGGCCGGCAGGAGGCGGGTCAGCGCCTCGACCGAGGCGTGCGCCCTGTGCGCGGCGGAAAACGCGTCGTTGACGTACAGATCGCCCAGTTGCGCCAGAGCCGCGGCGAAGCCGGGATCGTTTTCCGCCTCGCCCGCATGGAAGCGCAGGTTTTCCAGAAGCGCGATCCCGCCGTCGGAGAGGCCGGCCACGACGGCCTCGGCCGGCGCGCCGACGCAGTCCGCGGCGAAGTCCACCGGCCGGCCGCCGAGCGCCGTGGAAAGCGCCTCCGCCACGGGATGGAGCGACATCCCGGGTATCCGCCTGCCCTTGGGCCGGCCGAAGTGCGACATCAGGACGACGCGCCCGCCGCGTCGCACGAGCTCCTCGATGGTCGGCAGGCTGCGCTCGATGCGCGTGGCGTCGCGCACCCGCCCGTCCCGCATCGGCACGTTGAAATCGACCCGGACCAGGACGCGCTTGCCGGCGACGTCCAGGTCATCCAGGGTCTTGAAACGGCTCATGCCCCACCCCGCCGGTTCTCCGCGCGCGCGACTCGCAAGTGGCCGGAGTGAGGCACAAGCACCGCGAACCCGCAAGCCCCGCGCCGTTCGGCCGGACCATCTCGCACGCGCCAAGGGGCGGTCTTTTGGCGCGACCATGGCGCAGCGGCGCAACGTATCATACCGCCGCGCCGTTGAAGGCATCTTCATCGGCTCGGCGGCAAGCGCGACCGCGCGCCGCGCCCCCTGGCGCGAAAGCCAAGGGGCCGCATGGTCCCGCCCGGCGCTTGCGGGAACATAGGCGCGTCCGTTCGTGGGCGCGCCGGGATCACAGGAAGGGAAGCGTCGGATCACAAGACGCGGCGTGCCGGCCTCAGGGCGTGAGTTGCCGATAGACGGCGCGGGAAAGTTCCAGAAGGTCCCCGCGGTCCATTTCCCCGACCAGCACGTAGCCGAGCCGCCTGTCCAGCCAGTAAAAGGCCGACAGGCCGTCCTCGCTGACGAAGCGGAAGGCGGTCTCCCCGCCCTCCCGGTTGGCGGTGATGTAGCAGGTGATCCGGCGCCCGGCCGCGTCCTCGTACATGAACTGCGCCGCCGCCCCGCCCCGGACGGCCGGCAGCAAGCGGCCGCCGACCAGGGAGAATCCGAACGGGCTGAGGTCGGGTGCGGTCAGCGGCTCGCCGACGCGTTTCGACAGCCAGCGGACCAGATGTTCCTCCTCGGCCCGGACTTCGACCGGGTGGCGGACCTCCACCGTGTAGACGCGGTGCGCCGCCGAGGCCAGCCGCGCCAGACCGGCGGTCTCGGCCGGCGGCGGCGCCACCACGCCACGCAGGGTCCAGCCGGCGCCCAGACCGACGGCAAGCAGTAGCGCCGCGGCGATCGCGCCCCGCGCCGGCGCGCGCCACCCGCCAGGAGAGCCCCGGGCGGCGGCGAACAGGCGCGCCGGTGCCGGTTCCGCGGACAGCTCCGCGAAGGCGGCGCGCAGCAGCTCGTTCTGCCGCCGGTAGGCGGCGATCCGTTCCGCGTCCTCCGGGTGCGCGGCCAGGTGCGCCTCGACCGCCGCGGCGCGCGCCGGATCGAGCCGACCATCCACGTAGACGTGCAGGTCGTTTTCGGTCACCGGAGGCGTCCGGTCGGTCATTTCACCCTCCTAAGCGGCGGACCGTCGTCCTCCGTCATCCGCCGCAGCCGTTCGCGGGCGCGGCCCAGGCGCGACATGACCGTGCCGATCGGCAGGCCCAGGATCTCGGCCACCTCCGCATAGCGCAGGCCTTCGACCGCCACCAGCACCAGCACCGCGCGCTGGTCCTCGTTCAGCTGCGCGAGTGCGGTCATGATCTCGCGCGCCGCGACGGCGTCGATCTGGTCGGGCGCGCGGCCCGGGGCGTCCGCCTGATCGAGCGGCACGACGGCCGGCCGGCGGCTTGCGCTGCGGGCCTGGTTGGCGTGCAGGTTGTGCATGATGGTGAACAGCCAGGCCCGGAAGTTGCCCGGCCGGCGCCACAGCCGGCGGCCGGCCAGCGCCCGTTCCAGGCAGTCCTGCACCAGGTCGTCGGCGCGCTCGGCATCCTGGAGCAGAACACGCGCATATCGCCTGAGCGCCGGGATTTCCGTTTCCAGGCGCGCTCGAAAATCAGCCATGGCGCCAAGCTTGGGGTATTCGCCGCCGGCCGGCAACGCGGGCCCGGGCCGCCGTCTACGGCTTATTTGATGCCGAGGATCTCCATGGCCTTGGCGAGCGTATCGACCGCCTCTTGGTGCTTGCCGGCGTTGTGCAGCGCTTCACCGTCGGCGCGCCGCTTGTTAACCTCGGCCAACTGATCGGCGGAGAGCTGCGGGTTTTTGGCCAGCGCCGCGTCGATCTGTGCCATGTCCTTCGGACAGTGAAAGGCCAGCGCCGGCGCGGCCTGGAGCGCCAGGACCAGCGCGGCGGCGGCAAACAGAGAACGAACCAACATCGTGGAATCCTCCCGTCTGTCGAGTCAGACCGCGGGGCGGCAAGACGCCGCGCCCACGGTAATAAACACCGCCGGAGGGGACTTATTCCCGCGCCCCCGGCAAACGATCCGCGACTGGTCAGCTCATCGTCGGGATCACGTAGTCCGCACCCTCGCGGATTCCGGTCGGCCAGCGCGAGGTAATGGTTTTCAGCTTGGTATAAAAGCGCACGCCTTCCGGCCCGTGCATGTGGTGGTCGCCGAACAGCGAACGCTTCCAACCGCCGAAGCTGTGAAACGCCATGGGGACCGGGATCGGCACGTTGACCCCGACCATGCCGATATTGATGTTGCTGGCGAAGTGCCGCGCCGAATCGCCGTCGCGGGTGAAGATCGCGGTGCCGTTGCCGTATTCGTGCCGGTTGACCATGTCGACCGCAGCGCCGTAGTTCGGCGCGCGGACCACCGAAAGCACCGGCCCGAAGATCTCGTCGGTATAGATCGACATGTCGGTGGTCACCCGGTCGAAGATCGAGCCGCCCATGAAGTAGCCCCGCTCGTAGCCCTGCAGCTTGAGATCGCGGCCATCGAGCACGAGATCGGCGCCTTCTTCGATGCCCTTGTCGATGTAGCCCATCACCTTGTCGTAGTGGTCCCTGGTGACCAGCGGGCCCATCTCGACCTCGGGATCGGTGCCCGGTCCCACTTTCAGCGACCGGACCCGCGGCATCAGGCGCCCGAGCAGGTCGTCAGCCACCTTGTCGCCGACCGCGACCGCCACCGAGATCGCCATGCAGCGCTCGCCGGCCGAGCCGTAGGCCGCGCCCATGATGGCGTCGGTC
>JBHIDD010000048.1:0-12056 GCA_046759925.1 Kiloniellaceae bacterium | reverse complement strand
GCATGCGCCCGGCCGCCGCCTCGACGATCATGCGCCCGGTCGGCGTCGGCTTGATATCGCGCGGGCCCACGGGCGTCGAGGGATTGACGATGACCGCGGGCAGGCCCTGTTCGGCGACGAGTCGCCTGACCTCCGCCTCGGCCAGGAACTTGGAGCGCTTGTAGTGCCCGATCATGTCGGCGAGGCTGACCGGGGTCTCCTCGTGCGCCGGGGTGCCGTCACTCTTCAGGCCCAGGGTGGCGACGCTGCTGGTATAGACGATGCGGTTGATCCCCGCGGCGGCGGCGGCCAGCATCAGGCGGCGGGTGCCTTCGACGTTGACCTCGTAGATTTCCTCGGGGCGCGGCACCCAGAGGCGGTAATCGGCGGCGAGGTGGAACAGCGCCTGGCAGCCGGCGAGCGCCCGCTCCAGCGAGGTGCCGTCGCGCAGGTCGCCCTCGGCCACCTCCACCGCCAAGTCGGCGATGTTGCGCCGGTCGCCGCCCGGGCGGGCGAGCACCCGCACGGTCTCGCCGCGCGCGATGAGTTGCCGGGTAACCGCCGAGCCGACGAAACCGGTGGCCCCGGTGACCAACGCGGTCATCTTGCCGAAGCGGTCCTCGGCTGCGCCCGCCGGTGGTCCCCCGGCAGCGCGACCAGGCTGGGAAAGACCTCGGCTTTCGCCTTCTCCAGGTCTTCCGGGAAATCGATCTCGACCCAGGGCAGGCCGGTGATGTCCTCGACGCCGAAGCTGCCGGGCGGCTCGGCCAGCACCACGTCGCGAAACGCCTCCTCGTAGATCACGTCCCGGCGCCCGGCCTCGATATAACGCGCGGTGGCCGCGGCCACCTTGGCCGCGATTCCCGGGGCGAAGCGGCAGAACCCGACCCACTCGCCCCACCAGTCGTGCGCGCGCTGCGGCCGCTTGTGGAAGTCGACCAGCACGCCATCGCGCAGGCACAGCCTGACCGGGTCCTCGCCCTCCTCGATGGTCCGGTCCATGAGGAAACAGTTTTCCTGCGGCGCGGCGATCAGGCGCTCCATCATGCGGTGGTCGTAGAGCACGTCCCCGTCCATGAAGAGGACCGGCTCGCCCGCGATAAAGGCCTCGCGCAAGGCCCAGAGGGAGACGATGGGGCCCTCTTCGTAATCCGCATTGAAGCGGGTCGTGATGACCTCCCGGGCGCCGATGCGGGCGATCTCCGCCTCGACCTCACCGGCGCGGTAGCCGACCACCAGCTCGATCCGCGCGATCCCGCAGTGGCGCAGAATGGCGACATGGCGGGCAAGCAGCGTCTCGCCGCCGAAGCTGAGCAGCACCTTCGGCGGAAACTCCGCGCCGCCCAGCCGCCGGCCGACGCCCGCCCCCAGAATAACGGCCCTCATCTCGCCAGCACCGCTCGGGGTTCCGCGCCGGAGACGAATTGGTTGCGTTTTCCGCTCACCTCGAACCGGACTCGGGACAATGCCTCGTATCCTCCATCAAAAAAGAGACGCCCAGTTGACCGACGGGGGCAACGTCGCACCCGGTTGGCGGCATCGTGCCATGGCCGGGCCTCTCCAGGCCGTTAACAACCGATCAAATCCGCGTCACCGGCCGATTGGCGCGGCACGGCTTGTCTTTTAGGGCGTCGCGACGACCGTTGGCTCCCATGCCCTTGTTTTATTCCGCGTGTGGCACGCTGTCGAGAAACTCAAGGTATGCCTCCGGCAGGCCGTGGGCGCGGGCCCCCTCGCGGATGAGCGTGAGATAGCGAGGCGACGGCCGCCCGTCGTCCGGTTTACCGTCGGCGATATAGGTCACGGCCTGAAGTCGTTCACCGGCTTGATCCTCGGCTTCGACCCAGAGGTGCCGATAACGCCGCCCGGGCACCCCTTCGGTGTAATCGAGGTGCACGAGGCCGGCGCGCGTGATGAGATACAGCACGCCCCAGACTTCGCCCGTCGGATCCGGCGCGATGTTCGCAGGCGCCGCTTTCCCGCGCGGGCGTCCTTCGAGGTTGAAGCGCAGCCGGTAGCCCTTGACGCGTCCGACCCGCCAGGCCTTTAACGCCATGCCACGGCGTCCGCAGAAGACGTCCTCGTTCATGTTCGAGCCAAAGGCGAAGTGCCAGATCGGGTCCTCCGGCCGGCCGGCGAGCCGGACGCCGTGACGGCGGTAGCGAAGCTTGGTGATCCACCAGCGCAGCCGCGTCATCGGACCTCCCCGTCCCGCACCGTCCGCAGATGACGGACAACCCGGAACTGCGCCAAAGCCGCCGCGGCGCTCACGGCAAAAAGCACGGGGAATGACGCGAGCTGGGCGATCCCGGCCCCGGCAAGAGGCAGCAGCGTCGCCGGGGCCGCCAAGGCGTTGAAATAGCCGCTGTAGGCGGGTCTCCGGTCGTCCGGCGAGATCTCCATCAAGTAGCCGAGCATGGCAATCGTCTCTCCGTTGCCGACCGCGCCGAGCAGAAAAAACACAAGGACGAACCAAACAAGCGCGCTTCCGCCCGGGTTGCCCAGTACCAGCCAAGCGATCGTGAGCGCGGGCGCCGCCACGCCGAGTATCGCGACAAGCTCGAGGAGGCTGCGCTTTCCCCGACGGTCGCCCCACCAGCCCCAGAGCGGGTTGGACATCAAGGCGCCGGCGACTTGCGCGCCCAGAAGGATGGCCACGGGCCGGCCGGCGTCTTCCACGGGAGGGACCTGAAGAATGTAGAAGGGAAGCGCCATGGTCACCGCTCCCGCGAGCCAACGGGACCCGAGAAACAGCCGAAAGCGCCGATCATCGGTAAACACCGCGACGCCCTCGCGGAGGAACGCGCGAAAGCCCGGCGGAGGTCGGGGTGGCGCCGGCGCCGGCGGCTCGCCCGCGGCAACGAACGAGAGGGCGGAGCCCGTGAAAAGCGCCGCTGCCATAAGGAAGACCAAGGCGTAGGCCGGGTGAAAGGGGAAGGCCGCCAGCAACTCATGGACGATTGCGGCGACGCCGAGGGCGAGAAGACCGCCGCCGAAAAACCGGGTGGCGAGAAGCCGGCTGCGGTGCGAAGACGGAATCGCGCGCGCGACGATATCGTTGTATGGGACGGCCACGATCCCGCTCACGAAAGCGTAGGCCGTCCACAGAGCGAAAAACAGGACCGCAACGACAAGGCGGTCAGACCCGCCGACGCCCCACAGAAGAGCCCCGATTCCGGCCAAGCAAGCCGCCCGTCCAAAGGCGCCCACTTGGTAGATCGGCAGCCTCCGCCGGCGCCGCTGGGCGATATATGCGACGATGAGCTGCGGGAAGAGCCAGCCGAAGCGGGAAATCCCCGCCGCCGCGCCGATGGCCGCGGTACTTCCGGTCAGGCCGTCGACCAGCGCGGCGACGACGGTGCTCGGGTCGACCGAGGCCTGCCCGCCTTGGAACAGGATCCCGGCGGTTGCGATCCTGACAAAGCGGCGGGAAAGCTTACGATCTTCCGAGGTCATCCTGCGCCTCGCCCCGGTCCCCGTCCTCGGCCGGGGTCCGCCATAGCCTTAGCGCACTGAGGCTGAGACCTTCAAGCCACAAGGACGCCGCGCCGACGGCGAGAACCGTGAGGTGGCTGGCGGTCTCCACGACGACGGCCATCGCCAGCGCCTTCTCCACCTCCACGCCGAACAGGCCCAAGCCATAGACCGCGCCCGCGGTAAATCCTCCCACGATGCGAAGGGTTCCGGCCAAGGTCACCAAGAATCCCAGAAACACCATAAGAAACAGATATTGCGGCGGCGAGAGGACGATGCCGAAAGCATATCCGGCCCAGACGAAGTGTGTGGCCGCGAGCGCCTTCATGGCGACGGAGGCGCCCAGGATCACGGCGAGAGCACCAAGACCCCGCGGCAGGACGAGACCCTCGGCAAAGCGCCGGACGAAGTCGCCGAGGACCCGCGCGGGGCGCGCCGGAAGTCGCCGGGCGAGACGCTGCACCATGCGCGGCGGCCGATCGACCAGCCGTTTGAGCTCCCAAAGCCCCGCAACCGCCGCAAGGAGCGCGATCAGGCCGCCCGCAAGCCCTTGCCAAAGCCCGCCCGCGAGGGCGCCCCCCACGGCCGGGAATGACGTGGCGCTTACCACCACCGCGGCGAGGCCCAGGAAGATCCACCCGTCGACGAGCCGGTCGGTTGCGACGGTCGCGAGCACGGCTCCCACGCTGAGCCCCTCCAGGCGGGCGATCAGCCAGGCGCGGACCAGCGGGCTCACCCGGACCGGGGCCAAGGTATTGACGAGATAGCCGGCCATGATGGCGCCAAAGAGGCGCGCCAGTCCGACGCTCCGAAGCGGCGTCAACAGCCGCCACCACTTCACGGCGCGGAACACCTGTTCCACGACCACGGCCAAAGGAAGGAGCGCGAGCGGTCGAAGGTCCGCGTCGCGCACGACCGCCACAAAGCGGCTCAAGTCCAGGTCGCGGAGCAACCAGACGAGGATCAAAATGCCGACCAACCCGCCGATCCACAGGGGCCAGCGGTTCGGGCGGAGCATCGACTTCAAGAAAGCCATCCGTGAAATCTCTGCGGGGCCACCGGGTCGCACAAATTTGACACTGAAAAATGGGGCGAAGGCAGGGTCGCGACGATACCATCGATTCGCTTCGGGATTCGCGAATGATTTCGTCATCGCTTCTGCGATCGAGGCCGCGGTTCGTCCAATAAGACCGACGGCAAAAGCGGTCGTCCCGGAGACAGACACCGGGAAAATTTCCGCGGACCACGCCCCCGGGCACGGTAAGGTGATGCGGCGCGGCGCGGCGACGGCGCGGGGATAATTTGCTATCCTGCCGCGCGACAGGAAGCCCGCCGGCTGGCGCCGCGCCAGCCCCGTTTGCCGCCGGAAGGAGGATCCGCCTTGGCATTCCGGCCGATCTCCGCCGTCGCGCTGATCATGCTCGCTTGTGCCGCCGCGCCTTGGCCGGTCTGGTCCGCCGCCGCAGCCGGACAGGGCCCGCGCGGCCTCGTCGAGCGCTTGAACGCCACCCTGCTCGAGGTCATGCGCGATGCCGAGCGACTCGGCTACCAGGGGCGCTACGACCACTTGGCGCCGGTGCTTGCGCGGACCTTCAATTTTCCGCTTATGGCGAGGGTGTCGGTGGGCCGGCACTGGCGAAGCCTGGACGAGGCGCAGCGCAAGCGCCTCATCGACGTATTCGGGCGGATCAGCATCGCCACTTTCGCCGCCCGCTTCGACGGCTACAGCGGCGAGCGTTTCGAGGTGATCGGCGAAAGGCAGGCGCCCCGGAAGGCGATCCTGGTGGACAACCGCCTGATCAAGAGCGACGGCGAGGCGGTGGCGATCAACTATCTGCTGCGCAAGTTCGAAGACGCGTGGCGGGTGGTCGACGTCTTTTTGGACGCCAAGTACAGCGAACTGGCGATGAAGCGCTCGGAGTACACCTCGGTAATCGCGAACCACGGCTTCGACAGCCTGATCAGCAGCCTGGAGGAAAAGCTCGCGCGCTTGGCGGCCGAAGGCTGAGCTGGAACCTCAGGCGGAGACCGCCCGGGCCAGATCCTCCTTGATGTCTTCGACGTCCTCGAGCCCGGCGGAGATCCGGATCAGCCCGTCGGAGATGCCGAGCTCGGCCCGTTCCTCGGGCGAAAGCCGCTGGTGGGTCGTCGTCGCCGGGTGGGTGACGAGGCTCTTGGCGTCCCCCAGGTTGTTCGAAATGTCGATCAATTGAAGGGCGCGCAGCACCCGGAAGGCCCGCTCCTTGCCGCCGTCGACCTCGAAGGCGATGATGCTGCCGCTGTCGCTCATCTGGCGCCGCGCGAGTCCCGCCTGCGGATGGCTGTCGAGTCCGGGGTAAAGCACCTTCCGGATACCGTCCAGCCCCTCGAGGAAGCGGGCCAGCGCGAGCGCGTTCTTGCAGTGGCGCGCGACGCGCAGCTCGAGGGTCTCGAGGCTCTTGACCAGGACCCAGGCGTTGAAGGGGCTCAAGCTCGGGCCGGTGTGACGCAGGAAGATCTGGAGATGATCGTCGATGAAGCTCTGCCGCCCCAGAATCGCGCCGCCCAGGGTGCGGCCCTGGCCGTCGATGTGCTTGGTCGCCGAATACATCACCACGTCGGCGCCGAACTCCAGCGGGTGCTGCAGCAGGGGCGTGGCGAAGACGTTGTCCACGATGAAGCAGGCCCCGGCCGCATGGGCGAGCTCCGCCACGGCGGCCATGTCGATGATCTCGAGGGTCGGATTGGACGGCGTCTCGATGAACACGCAGGCGGTCGGCTGGCTGAGCGCCGCCTCCCAGGCCGCCAGGTTCCGGCCGTCGACGAGCTGGGTCTCGATGCCGTAGCGGGGCAGCAGCTCGGCGATGATGTAATGGCACGAGCCGAACAGGGCCCGCGAGGCGACGACCCGGTCGCCGGCCTTGACCTGGCACATGATCGCGGCAAAGACGGCGGCCATGCCGCTGGCCGTGGCGAAGCAGGCCTCGGCCCCTTCGAGCAGGCGCAGCCGCTCCTCGAACATGGCGACCGTCGGGTTCGCGTAGCGGGAGTACTGGTAGCGCTTGAGCTCGCCCTTGAAGGCCGCCTCGGCGTCTTCCGGCGAGGGATAGACATAGCCCGAGGTCAGGAACAGCCCTTCGCTGGTCTCGTCGAAGGCGCTGCGTTCGAGCCCGCCGCGCACCAGATTCGTCTGCGGGCGGTACCGCCCGCTGTCGCCTGTGGGCCGGTTCTGCGTCATGGCGATCGATCCTCCCGCCAACGCCGTCCGGCCACCCTCCAACCCGCCGTGGTGCCGCGGTGCCGCTCAACGTCGTGCGGTCCCTCGAAGCGATCGGCCACGGTGTCGCAACAGCGGGTGCCGTGCCCCGACAAGGCAACGGCCGCATCGCGTAAGCGCCGCCCGGGGCGGCACGCGGCCAGCGCCGCTTCGCGAACCTGCATGACGATTTCCAAGGCCTGGCGCGATGATATCTGCCCGGCGCAATTCTCGGCCATCGTGATACTCCCTTTATCCGGAGGGTCCGCCGTTTCCGCGGCCGGCGCCACGAACCCTGCACAGCAAACAAAAAAAACCGCCACGGCTGCAAACCGGGCGGTCGATCCGCTCGCTTTAGCCGCATTTCTAGAGCGCCCGCAAGCTAAGCTTCAAATCGGCGCTTGATAAGGTTAGGCAACACCACAACCCGCCGTGCTGTCAAGGCGCGTGTTTTCCGGCCGCGTCTGTCGGTCCGAGCGATTTTCGTCGGCCAAAGCCGCCATATCCGCGCCCGGCCCCGAGATGCCGGTGGCACCGACAGCACTCCCGCCCCGGGCCACAGGCGCCCGGTCACAGGTTTTCCAGGCCGCCGCGGTTCCCGTATCACGGATAGCCGCAGCGGTCGCCGGTCACCTGGACGAAGCCGCGCGGCCCGGCGATCACGCTGTAGCGGAATTCGGACTCGCCGATCACCACCGAGGCATGGAGCGGCAGCATGCCGGTCTTCTCCGTGGTCTTGCCGCCGAGCCGGGTGAACCGGAGGGTGACCGGCCGGGCCGGATCGAACCAGGCCTCGACATTGCCCTGGGAATCGCGTGCCGATTCCCCTTCGGCGGTGATCGTGATCGTGTTCTTCGCGAAGCTCACCGAATCGTTGGCGCCGTCGTAGAGGGGCGTCCTTACCATGAAGCGTTTGGTGACCGGCGCGTCATCGCAGGTGCGCGGGTTTTCCGCCGCGCTGATCAGGAACTCGAGGCGGCCGGGCTCGACCCCGGCATCGAGCTTGCGTTGAATCTGCCCGAGCAACGCCGCCAGCCGGCCGCTTGGCACATCCTTCCGGTAGCGCGCCCGGGCCTCCCCCAGACGTTGCTCCGCGAGGATGACTTTGGCCCGCAGCCCGGTGTTTTGCTTTTCCAGCGCATCGATCCTGGCGGAAAGCTCGTCGATCTCCCGGCCGAGCTCAGCCACCTCGCGCTGCGCCAGGGTCGTGCCCGTCTCATAGGCGAACACACCGGCGGCCACGACGGCGCTCGAGACCACGGTCCATTTGAAGGCCGTCCAGCGCGTGCGCCGGCGCCGGCCCCGCCGATGTTCGTGCAGCCCCAATGTCATGCGGGAACCTCTTTGCTCCGCCGATTAGCCTAACCGAGGCGGCCAAATGAGCAAGACCGATGACGCACGTGGCGGCGGTCTTCGCCGCGTCGCCGATTTTCTTGCGGCGCGGAGGACGCGGGTCGCCTTTGCGGGCAAAGCGCGGTTCCGTTATAAGACTGGAACCACCGCAGGATCCGAAGCACCATGAGCCAGCACCGTCACAGCGAACCGCCGTCGGATGTCGGCCTTCGGGTCAAGGCCCTGGAGTCCCTGCTCACCGAGAAGGGGCTGGTGGATCCGGCGGCGCTCGACGTCTTGATTGAGACCTACGAGACCAAGATCGGGCCGCACAACGGCGCGAAGGTCGTGGCGCGCGCCTGGGTCGATCCGGAGTACAAGGCGCGGCTCCTGGCGGACGCCACCGCGGCGATCGCCGAGCTCGGCTTCACCGGGCGCCAGGGCGAGGACATGGTGGTCTTGGAGAACACGCCACGGGTGCACAACCTCACGGTCTGCACGCTTTGCTCCTGCTATCCCTGGCCGGTGCTCGGCCTGCCGCCGGTCTGGTACAAGTCCGCGCCCTACCGGGCCCGGGCGGTGCGGGAGCCGCGTGCGGTGCTCGAGGAATTCGGCCTCGACCTCCCGGACGACGTCGAAATCCGGGTCTGGGACAGCACCGCGGAGCTTCGTTACCTGGTGCTGCCCGAGCGCCCGGAAGGCACCGGGGGCCTGGGCGAAGCGGCGCTTGCCAAGCTGGTCACCCGCGATTCCATGATCGGGGTCGCCAAGGCGAAGTCGCCGGCAGAGGTTGCGTAAGGGGGCGCGGCGGATGAACGGCATACACGATTTGGGCGGCATGGACGGGCTGGGCCCGATCGATTACGAGGAAAACGAACCGGTCTTTCACGCCGACTGGGAACGGCGCGCCTTCGCCCTGACGCTCGCCATGGGCTACTACGGCGCGTGGAACCTGGACACATCCCGCCACGCCCGCGAACGGATGCCCCCGGCGGATTACCTGCGGGCCAGCTACTACGAGCGCTGGCTGCACGGTCTCGAGACGCTCCTCGCGGAAAAGGGCCTGCTCACCCGCGAGGAGCTCGACGCACGGATCGCGGAGTTGGCCGGGGCGTCGACCTGATGGTCTTGGGTCAGGAGGAGCGTCAAGGGAGCCGGGTAACTCGCCATGAACGGGATCCATGACCTGGGCGGCATGGATGGGCTGGGCCCGATCGAGCCGCAGGAAGACGAGCCCGTCTTCGCGGCAGATTGGGAACGGCGCGTCTTCGCGCTGAGCGTCGCAATGGGTGGGCAGATGCGCTTCACCCTCGACGAATGGCGCCACCTGCGCGAGCAGATCGATCCCGCCGTGTATCTGGAGGCCGGCTACTACGAGCACTGGCTCCTGGTGCTGGAGCGGCAGGTCATCGACGAGGGCTTGATCACCCGCGCGGAGCTGGAGGCGCGCCAAGCCCAACTCGCCGCGGGGGACGCGTGATGCCGATGCTCGCCGCCGATGCCGTCCCGGAGGTCCTGCGCAAAGGACGATCCGCCCGCATCGATGTCGAAATCGAGCCCAGATTCAAGCCCGGCGACCGGGTCGTCGTGCGCAACATGAACCCCCCGGGACATACCCGCGCGCCGCGCTACGTTCGGTGCAAGCAGGGGACGGTTGTGCGCGATCACGGCGTCTTCGCGTTCCCCGACAGCCACGCCCACGGCAAGGGCAAGAAGCCGCAGCACGTTTACAGCGTGCGCTTCACCGCGCGCGCGGTCTGGGGGCCGGAGGCACCGGCGCGCGATACGATCCGCGTCGACCTATGGGACGATTACCTGGACCCGGCATGAGGGCGCCTGCGCGTGGCGCCGCGCGAGACCGGCCATCGCCGGGGTCCTTGCCCGGCCAGCCCCGCGACGAGGACGGGCCGGTCTTCAACGCGCCCTGGGAGGCGCAGGCCTTCGCGATCAGCCTCAGGCTGTTCGAGGCGGGGCACTTCACCTGGGCCGAGTGGAGCGATTATCTGGCCGCGGAGATCGAAGCCGCGCAAAAACGGGGCGACCCCGACCTGGGGAACACCTACTACCGGCACTGGCTCGCCGCCCTGGAGAAAATCGTGGCCGACAAGGGCCTGTTGCTGAGCGGCGCGCTCACCGAGCGGAAGGCCGCCTGGGCCAAGGCGTATCGCGAGACCCCCCACGGCCAGCCCGTCGCGCTTGCGGCCGGCGCGCGGCGCAAAACGCGCTAAGGGCTTCGGGGCGCGGTTTCGCAAGCCGCCGCGGTATCGAAAATCGCGGCGCCGCGGCCACGATGCGGCGCCCGGGCCCGGTCGGTTGCGGCTCGATTCGGAACCGGAATGACATGATAAGGCGCGGCAACCAGTCAGGAAACGACTCGATAAAAGAGGCTCCGTTTGGCGGCCGCCCGGTCATTTCCCCATCAAGCGGCTGACCAGTCGGGTTTCCCTGCGGCCCTGGCGATAGAAGATGTGCCGGCCGATCTTCGGGCCCCGCTCGAATTTCTTGCGCCAGGCCGGCTTGACGTAATCGGCATGGTACCAAAGGGCGCCCTCGGTCGGATCCTGGCTCTGGCCCCAGTACACGCCCAGCGCGAATTCGCTGCTCCTCTGCCATTCCTGTTTGTTCTTCGGCTTGTCGCTGCGCCCGTCGCACCACCAGGAAAATTGGCAGCGGTTTCGGCGCAGGTCGCCGCCCTGCCGGACCACCTCGCAGACCGTGCCCGGGAAGCGCGGGCTCGAGACGCGGTTCATCACCACATGCCCGACCGCGAGCTTGCCCGCATCCGGCTCACCCCGCGCCTCGAAGTAGATGTTGAGCGCCAGACAGGCGACCTCGTCCCGCGGATCGGCGGGGGTGGGACGGTCAAAGATGTTCTTCTTGCCCGGATCGGCCCGCTCCAATTGTGGGAAAAAATTCCCCACCGTGGCCGTCCCGGTGGCCAGTTGGCCGCCGGCGGCGGGGTTGCCGAGGAATGCGGCACAGCACGCCGCGCCCGCCCAGATCGCGGTGCGTAGCGGCTTCGGCCCCCTGATCCACCCCCGTTTCCGAGCCACGTTTTCGGTCATCGCGCTTCCCCTTCACCGTGGATCTTCCGTCGAAAGACCGGCCAACCTCCGACCATGCGGCTCCGACCCGCGCCGGTCTTCCTCGCGGTTTCTACGAGGAATCCAAATATTTACAGGAAATTAATGCCGGATGTCAAAAGTAATAGGTTGCAATTTGAAATAAA
Source organism: Kiloniellaceae bacterium (assembly GCA_046759925.1). Taxonomy (GTDB): domain Bacteria; phylum Pseudomonadota; class Alphaproteobacteria; order Kiloniellales; family J153; genus JBHIDD01. The sequence continues at coordinate 807 of JBHIDD010000048.1, read as the reverse complement.
TTTAGGTAAAATTTGAATTAAAATTAATATATTTACCATTAATATTCTCTTTACGCAGCGACTTCGTGCCAAATTCTCCTGAATTGGCCGAGAGGCTGTTCGACGAAATTGTGATCGGGCCGTTCGAGACCGCCAGCAGGGTCCACAGGGCAAGATTCCGGTCAGATGGCGCGTCAAGGACGATTGTCCTAGGCGCGCCGCGGTTCGGGTTCCCGCTTGGCGGCCCGGCCCGGGGCCACACCGCCGGCGCCAAGTGTGGATTCGGGATCACCCATGAGCCGCCGCCGCTGCGGGGCAAGAACAGCGCCCGCGCGCCCGAGGTGCGGCGGGCGTCGGGACATGGCCCGCCATAGCCGGTCTGTTTTGCCGTTTGCGCGCCCCGGTTTTCGCCGCCGGTGCCGGCGGGTCGACGCGCACCGGTCACCCACCGGGATCAAGGCGTCGGGGCCGTCCCTGGACGGGAGGCGCGCGGCGCCCCTGACGATTCCCTGCCCCGGAAAACCGTCGGTGCCCCGGCCCGGCCGCGGCGCCCCGGGGATCGCCCGGCCGGGCGCCGGCCAAGACGCAGGCCCCCTGGCGCGCCCGGCCGCAAGCGGGCATATAAGGGGCCATGAGCGCGCCTCTCGCCCGGCCGGCCCCCGGCCTCTTCGTCAAGCCGGAAAGCCGGCCGCTCAAGATCGAATCGGATTATGCCCCGGCCGGCGATCAGCCGGACGCGATCGCGGAGCTGGCCGACGGCATCGCGCGCGGCGAGCGCGACCAGGTGCTCCTGGGCGTCACCGGCTCGGGCAAGACCTTCACCATGGC
>JBHIDD010000047.1:0-12169 GCA_046759925.1 Kiloniellaceae bacterium | reverse complement strand
CCATGTACTTGCCGGAGACCGGGGTCGCCTTGAAGCCCCAGGTGCCCCAGCCGGCATCCAGCCAATAGTTCTCGAGCGGGCTGTCGCCCATGATCGGGCTGTAGTCCGGCGTCATGTCGGTGATCCCCGCCCACTGCCGCAGCAGCTTCGCCTCGCTTAAGAACGGGAACATCTCGAGGGTGTGGGCGATGAGCGACTCCTTGAGGTCGAGGGTCGCGCGGGTCGAATAGAGCTCGTAAGGGTCCGAACCGCCGCCGATCACCAGCTCCCCGCGCGCCGTCTGCGAGACATAGCTGTGCAGCGCCGCGGACGAGACCAGCGGATCGAGGAAGGGCTTGAGCGGCTGGGTGACCATGGCCTGCAGGGGGAAGGTACGGATCGGCAGGCGGAAGCCGGCCATCGCGGCGATGAGCGAGCTGCGCCCCGCGACCGCCTGAACCGCATGGCCGCAGGCGACCCGGCCCCGGGTGGTTGCGACACCGGTGACCCGGCCGTTTTGCTCGACAATCCCGGTGACCTCGGTGCGCTGGTGCACGTCCACGCCCATCTCGCAGGCGCGGGCGGCATAGCCCCAGGCGACCGCGTCGTGCCGCGCCATGCCGCCGTCCCGGTGCCAAAGACCGCCGAGGATCGGATAGCGCACCTCCTCGGCCAAATTCAGGCAGGGAACGATCTCGCGGATCCGCGCCCGGTCGACCATCTCGGAGCGCACGCCCAAGTGCTTGTTGACCTCGGCGCGCAGCCGGAGGGTGCGGATCGAGGCGTCGGAATGGGCGAGCGTGAGCTGGCCGCGCTGGGAATAGAGGATGTTGAAGCCCAGGTCGTTGGCGAGGTTTTTGAAAAGGTCGACCCCCTCCTTATAGAAACGCACGGATTCGGGCGTGATGTAGTTGGAGCGGATAACCGCGGTATTGCGCGCCGTGTTCCCGCCGCCCAGATAGCCCTTCTCGAGGACGCAGACGTCGCGGATGCCCCAGTCCTTGGCGAGATGATAGGCGATCGCCAGGCCGTGGCCGCCGCCGCCGATGATGACCACGTCATAAGACGGCTTCAGGTCCTTGGGCGCCGGCAAGTCCCGGCGCGCCGGATATTCGCGGCTGAGGCCGTATTTCAGCAGTCCCCACGGCATGGCCCTACTACTCGGTCGCATAAACGCGTCGGTCGCGGTGCCTGGCCCTCGCACTTCGACGAGCTCGGCACCAGGGCCTCACCCTGAGCCCGTGAAGGTTGGGCCTGTCGAAGGGTGGGCCTGTCGAAGGACGAGCCTGTCGAAGGAAGGGCCCGGTTTCAAGACCTTACGAAACCGTGTTCTACGCCGGTAAATGGCGCCACGCCGCCCGACTGCCCGGCAATCGACATTTTCCCGCCAGTACGCGCCAGGCCGCACCGGCGCCACCCCGGCGCCGTAAGCAATTACGCCAATTCCGGCCCCAGTGCCGCCGCCAAATGGCCACAAACCTGCGGTCATTATGCCGCCCGGCATTTGATTCTCGGAGCCGGAGCGGCGGATATTTGCAGCCGCCCGCCGGCCATGCCTCGAGAAGCGGATTGAGGGAGCTTCACCGATGAACAGGCGAATCCTGGTTTTGTGCCTATCAGTTGCGGCGTTCCTGCAGCCGGACGCCGGCCACGCGGCAACGGAGGCCCACGGCGAGAGCGCGATCGTTGCCGTCACCGTCTTTCCCGACCGGGCCGAGATCACGAGGACGGTCGAGGTCTCGCTTCCCGCCGGCGAAAGCACGGTGGTGGTCGACGGCCTGCCGGCCAGCCTGAACACCGACTCGGTCCGGGTCCGGGGCGATGGCGCCTTCCTGATCGGCTCGGTGGAGACCAAGAAGCGGTTTACCGAAGGCGTGGTGCGGGACGAGGAGCGGGCGCTGCAACACGAGCTGGAGGCGCTTCGCGACCGGCGCCGCGCCCTGGACGACCGGATCGCGGCCGCGAAGATCCAACTGAACTTCATCACCGCGATCGGCCGCGATGCCCCGAGGACCGCAAACCGGGAGATCGTAGAGGGCAGGTTGCATCCGGAATCGTGGCATCAGGCCATCGCGTTGCTGGGCGAGAGCGCCGCCGCGGCTTACGAGCGAATTCGCAAGGCCGAGATCGATAAACGCGCCATCGAGCGGAAGATCGGGCAGACGGAGCACCGGCTGGGCCAGGTCCGCACCGGGCGCAAAGCCACGGTCTCGGCCCGGATCAACGTCGAGACCTCGGCCCCGGCCACGGCCCGGTTGCACTTGAGCTATCAGCTCCCCGACGCCGCCTGGCGGCCGCTCTACGAGGCGCGGCTCGAGTCCGAGACCGGTCGCACCGGCCTGGTCCAGATCGGCGAGGTCCGCCAAGGCACCGGCGAGGACTGGTCCGGCGTCCGTCTCACGCTCTCCACCGCGCGGCCGGCGCAGGAGGCCCGGCTGCCGGAGCTTTCGCCCTGGTTCATCGACTTCGCCCAGTTGGGTCCCTACAGCGAGCGCGGCAAGGCGATGTCCGAGCTGCGGGATTCCTTATCTTTATCCTATGCCAAACAAGCGCTCCGGCGGGGCCTGTCCGCCGACGAGCTTTCGGCGCCGGGGGCGCAGCCGGCCGAGCCCCTAACGGCCCAGGTCATCGCCGGCGAATTCGCCGCCGAATACCGGATCCCGGGGGCAGCGGACGTCCCCTCCGACAAGGAACCGCACAAGTTCGCCATCGCCGAGCGCGCCATGGACGCGCACCTTGCGGTGCGCACGGTCCCGAAGCTCGGGCCCCGGGCCTATCTCTACGGCGAGATCACCTATGCGGGCGCGGAGCCCCTGTTGCCCGGGCCGGTCTCCCTGTTCCGCGACGGCGCCTTCGTCGGCCAGGGCGGTCTGGCGCTGCTGCGCCCGGGCGAGGCCTTCAAGCTGTCCTTCGGGGTCGACGACAAGGTCCGGGTCAAATACCGGCTGGTCACCGGCGAGCGCTCCCGCGAGGGCCTGATCGACAAGAGCCGGCGCATCGAGCGGCGCTACCGCATCGAGATCGCCAACCACCACGGCCGGCCCATGGAGGTGACCGTCCTGGACCAGCTGCCCGTGCCGCAGGACGAGCGCATCGAGGTGGCGCTTTTGCGGGAGTCGACGAGGCCCAGCGCGCGCGATGTCGAGGGGCTGAAGGGCGTGCTGGCCTGGCGCGACACCTTCGGGCCGGGCGAGGAGAAGGTCATCGAGTTCGGCTATGCGGTGACCTATCCGGAGGATGAGGTGGTGCCGGGCTTTTGAGCCTGCCGGAGCCCCGCGGCTGAGTCGCCGCAAGCGGCGGCATGGGGTTATGCCGGCGAGCCCACGAATGGACTCGCCTATGTTCCCTCAAATGCCGGGCGGGGCCATTCGGCCCCTTGGCTTTCGCGCCAGAGGGCGCGGCGCGCAGTTGCGCTTGCCGCCGAGCCGATGAAGATGCCTTCAACGGCCAGGCGGTATTACACTGCATCCCATGGTCAGGGCGCCACCACCGGGAATGCGCCGCTCTCACCGGGCGCTTTCCGGTTCGATCCGGGCCGGGTCGGTCGGGGCCGGGTTCGCCTTGCTCGTCGCCCTGGCACCGGCCGCCCGGGCGGACCCGGTCGCCCTCGAGCTGGTCTTGGCCGTCGACGCCTCGTCCAGCATCGACTACGGGGAATTCCAGCTACAGATGCGCGGCCTCGCCAAGGCGTTCCGCCATCCCGCGGTCGCCGCGGCGATCAAGGCGGCCGCGCCCGAGGGCATCGCCGTGAGCCTCATGCTCTGGTCGGGAAAGACAAAGCAACTCCAGGTGGTGGACTGGACCAAGGTCCACGACGCCGCAACCGCCAGTGCCCTGGCGGCGCGGATCGAACAGGCGCCGCGCGCGGTCCTTGGCGGACCGACGGCAGTCGGCAGCGCCATTCGCTTTTCGATCGGCTTGCAGGAGAGCAACCGATTTGCGGGCAAACGGCGGGTGATCGACGTTTCCGGCGACGGCCGCGCCAACCATGGCGAGTTGGCCGCCGACGCGCGCGCCGATGCGGTCGCGCGTGGCATGACCGTCAACGGGCTGGCGATCCTGAACGAACAGCCGGACCTGGCCGCCTACTACCTGGCCGGCGTGATCGGCGGTCCCGGCGCCTTCCTGCTGACGGCCGACGACTACCACGACTTCGCCCGGGCGATTCGCCGCAAGCTGATCACCGAGATCACGGGTTCGCCCATCGTGCACCGGTTCCCCGGCGCGCCGGTCGCCACCGCCGGTCTCAACTGAATTCTCCGCGCCCTGTCGGCTCGACGACCGAGCCCCGGCCCGCGAGGTTCATGACGGCAATGCCGGCGGCGACCAGAACGGCCGCGGCGATGCGCCGCTATGCGGCGATGGATCGGGAGGCCGCCCGAAAATCCGCGCCGCCGAGGTCAGGGCTTGGCGGTCAGGTCGGGGTCAAGGCTTCCACCGGTTCGGCGATGCCTTTCAAGGCGTGGCGGCCGAGCGAACGGAAGTTCCGGCGCGAGGCCCGGGCCAGGCCAGCCGAGACGAGGATCGGGCAGCCGAGGGCGCCGCAGAGGTCCTCGAGCCGCGAGACCAGGTTGACCGCGGGCCCGATCACCGTGAAGTCGAGCCTCTCCGCCGCGCCGATGTTGCCGTACATCACCTCGCCGACGTGGATCGCAATACCGCAGTGGACCCGCGGCTTGCCGGCGGCCTCGCGGCTCATGTTGAGCGTGGCGACGCCGTCGAGCGCGGCTTCGGCGGCGGCCAGCGCGGTATCGCACGCCCGACAGATCTCGTCCTGGGTCGCCTCGCACTGGAAGATCGCCAGCATGGCGTCGCCCATGAACTTGAGGATCTCGCCGCCGCGCGCCTCGATCGGCGCCGCGATCCGGTCGAAATAGTCGTTGAGCAGGGCGATCACCTGGTCGAGCGGCAGGTTTTGGGTGAGCGCGGTGAAGTCGCGGATGTCGCAGTACCAGAGCACCGCGTGGATGACCTCGCCGTCGCCGCGCTTGATCGCGCCATTGAAGATCCGCTCGCCGGTGGCGTGCCCGACGTAGGTGTTGAGCAGTTCCCGGGCCGTGCGGCGCAGCTGCTGCAGCTCGAGCACCGCGGCGAAGGTCGGCAGCGCCGCATCCAGGGTGGCGATGTCGAGTTCGCTGAATCCGCCCGGCCGTTTGCTGCCGATGCTGATCGCGTTGGGGCGACCGCCGGAGAAGATCATCGGCCGGATGCTGTAGTCCGTGAGACCCAGGTTCTTCAGCTCGGTGAGGATCGGGAAGTCCAGCGGACAATCCGGATCCTCCAGCCGCCGGCGGATCGGATCGCCGCCCTCGAAGATCGACTTGACCGGCGAGGCGAAGTAGACCCTGTCGTTCTGAACGCCGTGCGCATGGCCCGTCTCCACCGCGCCGCCGGCCTCCAGGTCCCAGACCAGGCTGCGGGCGCTGAGCTGCGGGTGAAGCTGCCGGATGTGGAGCGAGGCCCGGGCGAGCGGCAGGCCCGCCTCGACCAGGCGGCGGGCGAAGCGGTCGAGCAGAAATATGGACCGGGCGGGATTGACCCGCTCGTCGTTCATCAGCCAGCCGATGATTGGGCCTGCGCGGGCGCGGACCCCCGAGGTGATCGCTGTCTCGCGTGCTTCCGGTATGGCCGCCATGTCCTCAAAGTGGGGCCGCGAGACGGAGGGAGCAAGCCTCGGGCCTCTGCGCTTTCGATCACGGCGTTGTCTTCCTTGAGGCACTCCGGAGGCTGGCGCCGCCTTACACCCGCGCGCTCATGGCGGCGAGCCAAGCTTCCAGAATGGCCGCGTGTCCGCCGAGACGACCGAAGATCTGCCGGGCCAAGGCTTCGTTATAGGTACGGACCGTCAGGTTGCGGTCGTTTGTCATGGCAAGGGCGGCCTCTGTCTGTTCGTCGGTAAGCAGGTTCGCGATGCGGGCGGCACGGATCACGCCTTTCGGGGTGCGCTCGTCGACGCCGTCGACGGCGAGCAGGTAGGCGCGGGCGGTCTTCCAGACAATGTCGAAACTGTATTCGAAACGCTTGACGGCCGCGTCCCGCTCCAGGACCGAAGGCGCCGCCAGCCCGCTCAATTCCTGCAGGGTGGCAAGCGCCCGCCGGGCGGTGGCCAGCCTCTCCTTCAATCCTTCCACGGCACGGCCTCCGACAGCACGTGGCGGCGGAAATCGGCATCGACGGTGCTGAGATCCACGACGTCCACGAAATAGGGGATGGTGCTTTCTTCAAGGGCCTCGCGGAGGTCCGCGAGCACGCGCGGGGGCAGCGGTTCGTGGGGATCGACGGCGACGTCCACGTCGCTCGTCCGGCGCGCCGGCCCGCTCGCGCGGGACCCGAAAAGATAAACCTTCACGGCGTAGCCGGCCAGCGCATCGAGGACGATGCGCCGCACGCGGTCGAGGTAGGCATCGCCACTGGATCCCATAGAGGTTCCCGCGTCATGATGCGCCGCCGCGCACCCTATCACGCCGCGCAGCCGCGCCGCCACATCGCGGCCGAATGCGAGGTGTTTCGTCCTGGTTTCGGCGCTTCACGCCCGCTTCTTCGACGTCGCTAAGGCCGTGCGCAGGCGGAGACCCAAGAACTGCCCGGTAAAGCTGCCCGGCGTGGCGGCGACCGCCTCGGGCGTGCCGGCGGCGATAATCCGGCCGCCCTTGTCGCCGCCCTCCGGGCCCAGGTCGATGATCCAGTCGGCGGTCTTGACGATCTCCATGTTGTGCTCGATGACGAGCACCGTGTTGCCCTGGTCGACGAGCGCGTGCAGGACCTCGAGCAGCTTCCTCACGTCCTCGTAGTGCAGGCCCGTGGTCGGCTCGTCGAGGATGTAGAGGGTGCGCCCCGTGGCGCGCCGCGAGAGCTCCTTGGCGAGCTTGACGCGCTGCGCCTCGCCGCCCGAGAGCGTGGTCGCCGGCTGGCCGATGTGGATGTAGCCGAGACCCACGCGCTGCAAGGTCTCCAGCTTGTTGCGGATCGCCGGGACCGCCTTGAAGAACCTGGCCCCTTCCTCGACCGTCATGTCAAGAACCTGGGCGATACTCTTGTTCTTGAAGGTAACTTCCAGCGTTTCCCGGTTGTAGCGCTTGCCGTTGCAGACGTCGCACCGCACGTAAACGTCGGGCAGGAAGTGCATCTCGATCTTGATCACGCCGTCGCCCTGGCAGGCCTCGCAGCGGCCGCCCTTGACATTGAACGAGAAGCGGCCGGGCTTGTAGCCGCGGGCATTGGCCTCGGGCAGGCCGGCGAACCAGTCGCGGATCGGGGTGAACGCGCCGGTGTAGGTCGCCGGATTCGAGCGCGGCGTGCGGCCGATCGGCGACTGGTCGATGTCGATGACCTTGTCGAGGAACTCCAGGCCCTCGATCGTTTCGTGGCGCCCCGGGACGTACCGGGCGCTGTGCAGGCGCCGGGCGATCGCCTTGTAAAGCGTCTCGACGATGAGCGTCGACTTGCCGCTGCCCGAGACCCCGGTGATGCAGGTGAAGGTGCCGAGCGGGATCTCGGCGGTGATGTTCCGCAGGTTGTGTTCGGCGGCGCCGATGATCCGGAGCCTCTGGCCGCGGTGGCCCGGCCGGCGGCGGCCCGGGATCGGGATCTGGCGGAAGCCGGTCAGGTACTGGGCGGTGAGGCTTTCCTGGTTCTGCATGACGACATCGGGCGGGCCGACCGCGACGATCTCGCCGCCGTGGATCCCGGCGCGCGGTCCCATGTCGATCACGTAATCGGCGCATAGGATCGCCTCCTCGTCGTGCTCGACCACGACCACGGTGTTGCCCAGGTCGCGCAGGCGTTTGAGCGTCTCGAGCAGGCGCGCGTTGTCGCGCTGGTGCAGGCCGATCGAGGGTTCGTCGAGCACGTAGAGCACGCCGGTCAGCCCCGAGCCGATCTGCGAGGCCAGGCGGATGCGCTGGCTCTCGCCGCCCGAGAGCGTGGCGGAGGCCCGGGCGAGCGAGAGGTATTCCAGGCCGACGTTCTTGAGGAAGTGCAGCCGCTCGTTGATCTCCTTGAGGACCCGGGTGGCGATTTCGCGCTGTTTCGGGGAGAGCAGGGGATCGAGGCCGGCGAACCACCCGGCGGCCTCCGCGACCGACATTTCGGCCACCTCGCCGATGTGCTTGCCGCCGACCTTGACCGCGAGCGCCTCGGGCTTGAGCCGGTAGCCTTCGCAGGCGTCACAGGCGCGCGTCGCCTGATAGCGGGCCAGCTCGTCGCGGATCCAGTCGCTCTCGGTCTCGCGCCAGCGCCGCGCCATGTTGGGCAGCACCCCCTCGAAGGGCTTGGTGGTCTCGTAAGCGCGCAGGCCGTCGTCGTAGCGCATGGTGACCGGCTCGCCGCCGGAACCGTGGAGGATCGCCTGGCGCACGCGCTCCGGCAAGTCCCGCCAAGGGTCGTGGACCGAGACCTTGTAGTGGCGCGCCAGGCTGTCCAGGGTCTGGCGGTAGTACTGCGTGGTCGACCTGGCCCAGGGGGCGATCGCGCCGTCGCGCAGGGACAGGCGCGGATCGGGCACGACCAGGTCCGCATCGAAGAACAGGGTGATCCCGAGGCCGTCGCAGGACGGGCAGGCGCCGAAGGGATTGTTGAAGGAGAACAGCCGCGGCTCGATCTCGTCGATGGTGAAGCCGGAGACCGGGCAGGCGAAGCGCGCGGAGAACGTGGTCCGCGCTCCTGCGGCCGGGTTCGCGCTGGGCCGCCCCGCGCCGCCCGCCGGCTCCTCGGTGAAAGCCAGGCCGTCGGAGAGCATGAGCGCGGTCTCGAAGCTGTCGGCCAGGCGCGACTCGATGCCCGGGCGGACGATCAGGCGGTCGACCACCACCTCGATGTCGTGCTTGCGCTTCTTGTCGAGGGCCGGCGCCTCGTCGATCTCGAAGATCTCCCCGTCGATCTTGACCCGCTGGAAGCCGCGCTTCTGCAAGTCCGCCAGCTCCTTGCGGTACTCGCCCTTGCGCCCGCGCGCGATCGGGGCGAGCAGGTAGAGCCGGGTGCCCTCGGGCATTTCCATGACCCGGTCGACCATCTGGCTGACCGTCTGGCTTTCGATCGGCAGGCCGGTGGCCGGGGAATAGGGGATGCCGACCCGGGCATAGAGCAGGCGCAGGTAGTCGTGGATCTCGGTCACCGTGCCGACGGTGGAGCGCGGATTCTTGGAGGTGGTCTTCTGCTCGATGGAGATGGCCGGCGACAGGCCCTCGATCGAATCCACGTCCGGCTTCTGCATGAGTTCCAGGAACTGCCGGGCGTAGGCCGAGAGCGATTCGACGTAGCGGCGCTGGCCCTCGGCGTAGATCGTGTCGAAGGCGAGCGAGGATTTGCCCGAGCCCGACAGACCGGTGATCACCACAAGCCGGTTGCGCGGCAGGTCGACATCGATGTTCTTCAGGTTGTGCTCGCGCGCGCCGCGCACGGCGATCTTGGGGCCGGGGATCCTGGTCCCGGCCATCGTGCGGCCGGTCATCGCGGGACCGGTCATCGCGGGACCGGGGGGCGTCCTGCCGGAAGAGCTTAAGTCCATGGGTTTTTCTGCGGTGCGCGGGCTGCTGGCCCCTCAATATGGGCCATCGGGCTGCGAAAATCGACCTTCGAGATGGGCCTAAGCAGGTTTTCGAAACGCCGCCCACGGCAGGCGCGGGCGGGCTTGGCAAAACCCGCCGGACCCTTGAGGATTTGCCGGGTGATCCTGGCCCGGACATTCGGGGCCGGATCAAAATCACGCGGGTTGGCCGGAATCCCTTCTGGCGGGCGGCGTTCCCAGGCGGTAGAGTGCGCCTCGGCGGTCAATCGCGGGCGTCAAGCATACGGGCAATCGGGGGCGTTAAAAGCGAATCAGGGGACGGCGTTATGGCAGGCAGCGTGAACAAGGTGATCCTGGTCGGCAACCTGGGCCGCGATCCGGAGATTCGCAGCACCCAGGACGGCACGCCGGTCGGCAACCTCTCGGTCGCCACCTCGGAGTCCTGGCGCGACAAAAACACCGGCGAGCGGCGCGAGCGCACCGAGTGGCACCGCGTGGTCATCTTCAACGAGCGCCTGGTCGAGATCGCCGAGAAGTACCTGCGCAAGGGTTCCAAGGTCTACATCGAAGGCCAGCTCCAGACCCGCAAGTGGCAGGACCAGTCGGGCGCCGATCGCTACACCACCGAGGTCGTGCTCAATCGCTTCCGCGGGGAACTCACCATGCTGGATTCGCGCGCCGCCACCGAGGGCGGCCAGGACTACGGCGGCGATACGACCGGCGGCGATACGCCCGGCGGCGGGGGCGAAACGCCTTCCGGCGGCGGCGACCTGGACGACGAGATCCCGTTCTAAGCAGAGCGTTCTTGATCCGGCCACCAATGGCCGGGCCAAGACCGCTCGGCAAGCCTTTAAAAGTCCGGCAGGTTTCGCGAAACCCGCCGACCCGCGCCGTGGCCGGAGTTTTTAAAAACCTGCTTAGGCCGACCGGCTTGCGGGCTTGGCGCCCGCGGCCCCACGGGGGTGTGGGTTCGGGTCGGCGCAACCCCAGCGCGCGATCCGCCTCACGCCACCTTGGGCACGGCTACCACCCGCTCGGCGGGGAAGCGGAGCGTCACCGTGGTCCCCGCCCCGGGCTCGCTCTGCAGGTCGAAAGAGCCGGCGTGCAGCTCGATGAGCGCCTTGGTCAGCGGCAGGCCGAGTCCGGTCCCGTCCGCCCCGCGCTGCAGCCCGCTTGCCACCTGGCCGAAGGGGGCAAGGGCCACGGGAACGTCGTCGAGCGCGATCCCGATCCCGCTGTCGGCGACCTGGACGACGGTGCCGGCATCCGGCCGGGACCAGGCCGTGACCGTGACCCGGCCGCCGGGCGGCGTGAATTTGACCGCGTTGGACAGCAGGTTGCCCAGCATCTGCTTGAGCTTGCGTTCGTCGGCGCGCAGTTCGGGCAAGGCCGCGGGGACCCGCGATTCCAGTCGCACGCCGCCGGCCTCCGCGCGGACCGCCATTTCGGACAGGCAGGACCGGACGAGCCGGGAGACATCGAGGGCCCGTTCCTCCAGCGCGACCTCGCCGGCCTCGATCTTCGCGATCTCGAGCAGATCGTTGACGATTTCCAGCAGACGCTGGCCGGAGGCGTTGATGTCCTTCACGTAGTCCCGGTATTGGGCGCTGCCGAGCGGCCCGAACATCTCCCGCTTGACGATCTCGGAAAAGCCGATGATCGCATTGAGCGGGGTGCGCAGCTCGTGGCTCATGTCGGACAGGAATTCCGACCTGCTCCAGTTGGCCAACTCTACGTGCGTCTTGGCGGCGGCGATTTCGGCGGCCTGGGCCTCGATCCGCGCTTGGCGGGCGGCCCGGTCTTCGGCCAGCGCCCGTTCCCGCCTCTTGGCTAGGAAGAGAACCGCGGCGGTCGCGGCAATCGCGAGAAGCGCGGGCCCGCGCTCGACCAGGACCGTCCAGAGGTCCCCGCCTGCCGAGGAGGCCAGAGGCCCCGCGACGGTCAGGGCGGCGGCGGCCGCGGCGAGCAGAACGGCAGCACGGGGTTCGCGCGCCCACCAGCCGAGCAGGGCGAGCGCCAGGTACGGGATTCCGCCAGCGGTGCCTAAAGGCAGCGCCAGATCGAGCCCGAAGAGGGCGATTGCCATGCCCGCTGCACAAAGGATAAACCGCCGATTGCTTTGCTTCGTCCCGGCCATCTCGGGTTTCGACTCCGGCACCGGCTGATCGGCGACCAAGAGCCTTCTTACGGTCGATTCGGGGCAAATGACAATCCGTGATCCAGGCTTGGCCGCCGCCCTCGCTGCGGACCGCCCCCGGCTTCCTCGGGCGCCGAGGCCACGATTTCCGGCCCGAGTTGTCGCGTATTTCGCCCTTTTGGCTCCTGCGCGGCCGGCGACGGCCAGGGAGGCAAGTCAATGGAGACCGACACAGATCGATGACCAGCCGTATTGCACTGCAATATCATGGTACTTTTACCCATTTGAAGCATTTTTATTGGACACTAGGTCGATGAAGGGAACCCGTCATGACCCCGAAAACGACAGCATTATCGGTCACTTCAATGGCCTCCGCCGTCACCGTGGCTGCGGAGGGCGATCGCATCCGCGTTTTTTTAGGATCGGAATGATCCAGATCAATGGCGAGCTCTTGCTGCACTGCAGCATTCGCACTATATGACCCGTTGAAGCATTCTTGTTGAACCCCGGATCGAAGAAGGGGCCGTCATGACCGGAATACCGACAGC
>JBHIDD010000046.1:0-12200 GCA_046759925.1 Kiloniellaceae bacterium | reverse complement strand
CATCCACCACACTCATGCCAGCAAAAAAATCCCTGTTACTCGGACAGGCTCCTAGCTCGGAATTGCGCCTATTTGCGTGAGTAGCGTCAAAGTGTCCACGTGGCTCCAACCCTCGACAATCCGATCGTCCGCAACACGATAGATCGCCACGCCGGCTATGTTGATCGCCTTTCCTGTCGGGGCGACACCCCGAAACTCTCCCGTGTGAGTGCCAGTGCCGTGCCAGCGCACGACAACCTTATCATTCTCCGCGACGGTGAACTCCGGCTCTATATGCAAGTCGGGGAAGCCCTGTGACAATGGGCGCACAAATGCCTGAATCCAGCGGTCTCGCCCCTCGATTTTCGTGCCAAAGTTCCAAAAGACGAGATCCTCGGGCAGTTCATCCCAGGCGCTGATATTGTTCTTCGCCCATGCCTCGTCGAAGAACCGCTCGACAATAGCTCTTGCCTGTTCTGTGCTCATTGTTCCCTCCAGTTAGTCGGCGGTCAATAACGCGGCTCGCCTGCGCTCGACCCGCTCCTACACGACGCCTCTTTGGCCGGTCCGGCTCAAGGATCATACTCGCTTGTGGCTGGGCTGCGGAGGTCCTCCACGTGGATCGCGACGCTCATCCCCGTCCGAGTCGCTGCAATGGCCAAATGCCCGGAATGGGTCGTGTGTCACGAACGCGTTGCCTGAGGACGGTGGCGCGATGCCGTACGCGAGATGAGGGCGGGCACCTCGGAGCCGGCAGTCAGGTGCAGGCTCCAAACCACCGCAAGCTGCTGTGGTAAAGAGTGATGGTGGTAAGCGTTGCAGAAACGCCGGGACCAAGATTCCGGCAGGTAGGGTTGAGAGCGGCAAGCGCCTTGTCCGTGCGGCGAGTGTAACGACTCCGACAGAAGATGCCCTTCGGCAGCGGTGGATTCTTGACCACGAAGACACCAAGACAAGAAGGGATTTCAATATGTTCGTGGTTCCTTCGTGCCTTCTGTAATCGGTTTTTCGATGTCAATCTCCAAACCTCTTCCCCGATCCGGCGTCGAGGCGGTGCCCGCAAGGCCGGCCGCTACGGCCAGGCCCGCCAGATGGTGAGATTAGACCGTCAAGCCGGTGGCTTGGCGCAAGCTGATCGAACGATGCGCCGCCGGGTGAAACGGCTCAACTGGGGCGGGTCTACCGCGACGTGGCGCGCAAGATCGAAGGTGAGGGCGAGCTGGAGCGGCGATTCGCCCGGCTCCTCTCGCTGGTCGAACGCCTGCTCGCCCAGCAGCGCCACGACAAGAACAAGCTCTATTCGCTGCACGCCCCCGAGGTGGTCTGCATCGCCAAGGGCAAGACCCACAAGCGCTACGAGTTCGGCGCCAAGGTGGCGGTGGCGACATGAAACGGGAACTGAAGCGCCGCAGTGCCATCGAGGCCACCATCGGGCACATGAAGACCGCCGGCAGGCTCGGCCGAAACGACCTGCTCGGCCACGCGGGCGACGCGGCAGGCGCCCTGCTCTGCGCCGCCGGCCACAGCCTGCGCCTCGTCCTCAACCACCTGAGGGCTCTTTTTGCCCTGATCCTGGCCGCCCTGCTCGGCGCGGAAAATCGAACCGGCTCAACCTACCGGCCGATCCCCGCGCAAACCTGATCGGAAAACGGATTCTTCAGGGCCGACCAATTGGTTGCGGGGGTAGGATTTGAACCATCAAACAGTCCAGTGGACTGTTTGATCCTTCAGGTTATGAGGCTGCGGCGGCCCAGGGAGGCCGGTGCGGAAGCACTCGACCGAATGCAGCTTCTCGCTCCCATGGCCCAGCTGCGGCCTCGCCGCGCTTAGGTTCTCGCAATGTTTCGCAGAATTTTGTCCGCGCATGATTCCATAGTGATTCCATGGCCGCCCGGGCGTTGGCGACGGAACCGCTGCGGTCAGAGAAATGCTTTATATATCAATAGGTCAAGCGGTACCGAAGCGCGGATTCGAACCGCGGACCTACTGATTACGAATCTCGCCAGCCCCCTACTGCTCGCCGTCAATTTATTGATACTACTCGGAATTTCGCTCTCTCTTGCTCCCCCAGTGCTCCCCCGGGCCGGCTCCGTTACCGCGCACAAAAGGGAAAGCCCGCTAACTCGTTGAGTTATCGGGCTAATTTTGGTGGAGCCGAGGGGGCTCGAACCCCTGACCTCTACAATGCCATTGTAGCGCTCTCCCGACTGAGCTACGGCCCCTTGAGGACAAGGCGGCGCGCCGGCAGCCGTTTCGGACGGGCCGGAAGGTAGGTGTCCGGCTGGTCCGGCGCAAGCGAAAAATCGGCGCCCCTGCCCGGGGGTCAATCCTCCTCGTCGCCGGTGATCACCACCTCTGCCACGTCGTCCTTGTCCTCGCCGAGCTCCGCGGCGTCCTCGATCATGGACGCATCGTCCTCGTCTTCCTCCGGCAGAACGGTCAGCTTGGTCTCGGCCTCCGCCAAAGCGATATCGGCCTCAGGAAAGGACGTTTCGAGTTCGGCCTTTTTGGCCTTGGCCGCCGCCGCAGCCGGCACGGCCGGTTTTGCGGGCGCGGCGTTGCGGCTGCGCCGCGACTTGAGGAGCGCCTCCGGATCGAATTCGGTATCGCAGTTCGGGCAGACGATCGGCGAGCAGTGTAAATCGTAGAACTTGGCGCCACAATGTTGGCAGATGCGCTTTGTGCCCCATTCCGGCTTGGCCACCGGCAGTCCTCCCACTTGCGGAAGCGAGCGATAACCGGCGAGGCAATTGCCACGTTCGCCCGCCGCTGTCAAAAGGTAATTCGCGCCTTGAGCGCTGTTGCCCCGGTCACCGGATGTGCTACAGACGGACCGCTACGGATGCCACGACGAAGGGGTGCGCCAAAGACCGTGCGACCGCTCATCGCGAGACCCAGCGAGGCGCTCACCGGCACCGTGACCGTGCCCGGCGACAAGTCGATTTCCCACCGCGCGCTGATGCTGGGCGCACTTTCGGTCGGCTGCAGCGAGATTCACGGCCTGCTCGAGGCCGAGGACGTCCTGGGCACGGCCGCGGCGATGCGCGCCCTCGGCGCCGAGGCGGGGCGCGGCGCGGACGGCATCTGGCGAATCTGGGGCCGCGGCATCGGCGGCCTCACCGCGCCCGAAAACGTTCTCGACATGGGCAACTCCGGAACCGGGGCGCGCCTCGTGATGGGCCTGCTCGCCAGCCACCCGATGACCGCGGTGCTCACCGGCGATGCCAGCCTCCGGGCCCGGCCGATGGACCGGGTGGCCGCGCCGCTCACCGAGATGGGGGCGCAGGTGATCGGCGGCGAGGACTGCCGCCTACCGCTAACCATCGTCGGCACCGGCGCCGCGATGCCGATCCGCTACCGCTTGCCCGTGGCCTCGGCCCAGGTGAAATCGGCGATCCTGCTGGCCGGGCTGAACGCGCCCGGAAGGACCACCGTGATCGAGCCCGCCCCGACCCGCGATCACAGCGAGCGGATGCTGCGCCACTTCGACGCCGGACTCGCGGTCGAGCAAACCGACGAGGGGCGCGCGGTGACCCTGACCGGCCAGCCGGAACTGACCGGCCGCCCGGTCCGCGTGCCGGCGGATCCGTCCTCGGCCGCCTTCGCCGTGGTCGCCGGACTGATCTTGCCCGGCTCCGAGCTCCGCCTGCCGGGGGTCGGGATCAACCCGCACCGCAGCGGCCTCTACGCAACGCTGCAGGAGATGGGCGCGAAGATCCGCTTCGAGGACCGGCGCGAGGAGACGGGCGAGCCGGTCGCCGACCTCGTGGTCGCCGCCGGCCCGCTCGAAGGGGTCGAGGTGCCAGCCTCCCGGGCGCCCTCGATGATCGACGAGTATCCCATCCTGGCGATGGCCGCCGCCTGCGCCAAGGGCCGGACCGTGATGCGGGGCTTGGGCGAGTTGCGCGTCAAAGAGAGCGATCGCCTCTCGGCCGTCGCCCGCGGCCTGAGCGCCTGCGGGGTGGAGGTCGAGGTGGGCGAGGACAGCCTCACCGTTCACGGCCTCGGCGGCCGTCCGCCGGGCGGTGCGCGCGTGGTCACCGCGCCCGACCACCGCATCGCCATGAGCTTCGTCGTGCTCGGCCTGGCCGCCGAACGGCCGGTGACCATCGACGACGCCGCGCCCATCGCCACCAGCTTCCCCGGTTTCGTCGAGCTGATGATCGGACTGGGTGCGAAGCTCGCGTCAGGCGCGAGCTGAGCGATGATCATCGCCATCGACGGGCCGGCGGCGGCCGGAAAGGGCACCTTGGCCAGGCGGCTGGCGGCGGCGCTCGGCTTTGCCTACCTGGATACCGGTCTGATCTACCGCGCCGTGGCCGCCAAACTCCTGGCCGCGGGTTTGGATCCGGCGGCGGAGCAGGCCGCCACGCGGATCGCCCAGCGCCTGACGCTTAAAGACCTCGAGCGGCCGGACCTGCGCGACGAAAGGGTCAGCCGGGCGGCCTCGCGCGTCGCCGCGATTCCGCGCGTGCGCGGCGCCTTGCTGGACCTCCAGCGCCGGTTCGCGGCCTCACCGCCCGGCGGCCAAGCCGGCGCCGTGCTCGACGGCCGGGACATCGGAACCGTGGTCTGTCCGGAGGCCGAGGTGAAGCTTTTCGTCACCGCCAGCCCCGAGGCGCGCGCCGGCCGGCGCCATAAGGAGTTGATCGACCGCGGCAAGGCGCGTATATACCCGCGCGTCATGCAGGACATGCAGGAGCGGGACAGCCGCGACAGCGAACGAAACGACGCGCCGCTCCGGCCCGCCAAGGACGCGATCGTGCTCGACACCAGCGACATGGATCCCGACGCCGTTTTCCAAGCCGCTCTGGACATCATCGCGCCGCAACGGCCTGCGGACCCGGTTTAGCGGCCGGTATTGCAAAATACGCACAATACGAGGCTCGGGACTCGCCCCGGGAAGACCGCCGGAGCCAACCGGCCGGCCCGAAAGATTTGACGAAGGAAAGGACTCAGAGTCATGGCTGATCCGGCCACAGACGCACCCAAAACCGCGAAGGAAAGCTTCGCCGCCCTGCTCGAGGAATCGCTGGGCACCGTCGACAGCCTGGAAGGCACCGTGCTCAAGGGCACGATCATCGCCATCGAGGGCGACAGCGCCCTGGTCGACGTCGGCTTGAAGTCCGAGGGCCGCGTGCCCCTCAAGGAGTTCGCCGAGGCCGGCCAGCCGCCAGAGGTCAAGGTCGGCGACGAGGTCGAGGTTTACCTCGAGCGCATGGAAAACAAGAACGGCGAGGCCCTGCTGTCCCGCGAGAAGGCCCGGCGCGAGGAGGCCTGGATCCAGCTCGAGAAGTCGTTCAAGGACGGCGGGCGGGTCACCGGCGTGATCTTCGGCCGCGTCAAGGGCGGGTTTACCGTCGATCTCTCCGGGGCCGTGGCGTTCCTGCCGGGTAGCCAGGTCGATATCCGCCCGGTGCGCGACGTCGGCCCGTTGATGGGCTCGCCGCAACCCTTCCAGATCCTCAAGATGGACCGCTCGCGCGGGAACATCGTCGTCTCGCGCCGCGCGGTCCTGGAAGAGACCCGCGCCGAACAGCGCTCCGAGCTGATCGCCGGCCTCAAGGAGGGCCAAGTGCTGGAAGGCGTGGTCAAGAACATCACCGACTATGGCGCCTTCGTCGACCTGGGCGGGGTCGACGGCCTGCTCCACGTCACCGACATTTCCTGGAAGCGCATCAACCATCCCAGCGAGTCGCTGTCCATCGGCCAGCAGGTCAAGATCCAGGTGATCCGCTTCAACCCGGAGACCCAGCGCATCAGCCTCGGCATGAAGCAGCTGGAGGCCGATCCCTGGGAGGGCGTCGGCGCCAAGTACCCGGTCGGCACCAAGTTCCTCGGCCGGGTCACCAACATCACCGACTATGGCGCGTTCGTCGAACTGGAGCCCGGGATCGAGGGCTTGGTCCACGTCTCCGAGATGAGCTGGACCAAGAAGAACGTCCATCCCGGCAAGATCATCTCGACCAGCCAGGAGGTCGAGGTGATGGTGCTCGACGTCAACGAGCAGAAGCGCCGGATCAGCCTTGGCCTGAAGCAGTGCAGCCAGAACCCCTGGCAGGCCTTCCAGGCGAACTATCCGGCGGACGCGGAGCTCGAGGGCGAGGTCAAGAACATCACCGAGTTCGGCCTCTTCGTCGGCCTGCCGGGCGGTATCGACGGCATGGTTCACTTTTCCGACCTGGACTGGAATCTGCCGGGCGAGGAAGCGGTGAAGAACTATCAGAAGGGCAACACCGTCAAGGTGAAGGTTCTCGACGTCGACACCCAGAAGGAACGCATCAGCCTCGGCATCAAGCAGCTCACCGAGGACCCCTTCAGAAGCGCACATAAGGAACTCAAGAAGGGCGCGGTTGTCACCGGCACGGTGCATAAGGTCCTCGACAACGGCATCGAGGTCGCCTTGAAGCACGGGGCGATCGGATTCATCCGCAAGGCCGAGCTGTCGCGTGAGCGCAGCGAGCAGAAACCCGAACGCTTCGCCGTCGGCGAGAAGGTCGATGCCAAGATCACCACGATGGACCCGAAGGCGCGAAAGATCGCGCTGTCCATCAAACAGCGCGAGGTCGAAGAAGAGAAGAAGGCCATGGCCGCTTACGGCTCGGTCGAATCGGGCGCCAGCCTGGGCGAGATTCTCGGCGCCGCGATCTCCAAGGCCGCGCAGGAAAAGGAAGCCTCGCGGGAGGCTTGGCCCGGGACCGCGGAGGAGATCGCCGAAGACAAGCCCAAGGCCAAACCCGGCAAGGCAAAGACCGCCAAGGCCGCCAGAACGAAACCGCCGAAGGAGAAGACCACCAAGGCAAAGACCGCCAAGGCACAGACCGCCAAGGCACAGACCGCCAAGGCACAGACCACCAAGACAAAATCCGCCAAGGGAAAACAGGCCCAGGAAGAAGCGGCCGATACGGGCGCCGAGGCCGCGAAGGCCGATACGGGCGCCGAGGCCGCGAAGGCCGCCCCGGCCGAACCCGCGGCGGGATCCACCGAGGACGGCGCAGGCTGAGGGCTAAGCCCGCAATATCTGGTGCGGCGACGGCCCGGCCGAACGTCGCCGGGCCGTTTTGTTTCGGCCGGCCCCGGCGGCGCTTGGTGCACCGCGGAAAAATGTGTTTGTTCTGAAAGGCTTACCCTTGACGGAGCCTTGCGACTCTGGCACGTTAATAAATTGGAACCGGGCCTGGGCACAACACAGCTTGTGCGAACAGGGGCGGGGGGAGACGGCCGGCAGGCATTTCCTGGGTAACCGCTGTGGGTGGTCACTCCGCTTTTCCAATAAACCGGGGTCGGCTACGCTACAGGGGGACGGGACGTCATGACCAAGTCCGAACTCATCCAACGCATCGCCGAGCTTAATCCGCATCTTTATCATCGCGACGTGGAGCGCATCGTGACCACGATTTTCGATGAAATCGCCGAGGCCCTGGCGCGCGGCAACCGGGTGGAACTCAGAGGCTTTGGGGCGTTTTCTGTCAAGCGCCGCGACGCCCGGATCGGGCGGAATCCGCGCACCGGAGACGCGGTGCACGTGTCCGAGAAGCACGTTCCTTTCTTCAAGACCGGAAAGCTTTTGCGCGAGCGTTTGAACAGCCGGCCATGACCGCGATAGGCAGCGGCGGCGGGATGGCCAAGAAGGCGGGACCTCTCGGCGCCCCGGGCGCAGTGCGA
Organism: Kiloniellaceae bacterium; assembly: GCA_046759925.1. Taxonomy (GTDB): domain Bacteria; phylum Pseudomonadota; class Alphaproteobacteria; order Kiloniellales; family J153; genus JBHIDD01. Next base: position 4,556 of record JBHIDD010000046.1, on the reverse strand, counting down.
CGAGCGTGAAACGCGTTTCCTGGATGTTGACCCTTCCCGTCACGGTGGTGGTCGTGGTCTTCGCCGCCGCCAACCGGGATCGCGTGGAGATCGATCTCTGGCCGCTCGAGAACTCCGTCAACCCGCCGCTCTTCGTCGTGATCCTCGGCAGCCTCCTCGTCGGCCTCCTGGCCGGCGGCATGATCGTCTGGCTCTCCGCGAACAAGGCAAGGCGCGACGGCAGAAAGGCGCAGCGCCGGGCGGCGGAGCTGGAACGCGACGTTGCGCGGCTCAGGCGCGACGCGCGGGCAGGCGCGCCGGGCAACGAACCTGGCGGAGCGCCCGGTCTACCGGCGGCGCCCGAACAATCCGGCGAACGAACCAGCCGGCCCGCCGCCGGCGCCTAATGCGGGCATGACGAAGTTCTCAGTCGTCCCCGTGTAGGACCGTGGCCTTGGCCAAACCCAGTCGAGCAAAGCCAAGGGCGCGGATGGGTCCGCCCGGCGTTTGAGCGCTTACCAGCATGTCACAAGAATTTGTGACATGCCCACAACGGCCGGATCAGGGCGCCATGCGGATCATTTCGGCAGCAGAGGTAGCGGCGGCGCTCGACTTTGAGAGCCTAATCGAGCGCCTGCGCCAGGCATTCCGGCGCGGCAGCGGCGACACCCAGGTCCCGCTCCGCCACCATCACACCATCGAAGGCCTGGAGGCAGAGGATGGCGCGCTGCTGCTGATGCCGGCCTGGCGGCGGGGCAAATACATCGGCATCAAGACGGTGACCGTCTTCCCCGGCAACGCCGAGCAAGGCCTGCCGGCGGTCATGGGGAGCTACATGCTGCTCGACGCGCGGACCGGCTCGCCCGAGGCGCTCATCGACGGCCCCACGCTCACGGTCAAACGGACCGCGGCGGCCTCCGCGCTCGCCTCGAGCTATCTTTCCCGGCCGGATTGCCAGCGCCTGCTGATGGTCGGCACCGGTGCCCTCGCGCCGCATCTCATCATGGCGCACGCCACCGTCCGGCCGATCTCTACCGTGCTGATCTGGGGCCGCACGGAGGACAAGGCCGCCAAGCTCGCCAAGCGCCTCAACCGCAGGGACTTCCGGGTCGATCACACGACCGACCTGGAAGCCGCCGTGCGCGGCGCGGACATCATCTCCTGCGCGACGCTCAGCGCGGCGCCGCTGGTCAAGGGCGAATGGCTGCAGCAAGGCCAGCACCTGGACCTGGTCGGAGCCTTCAGGCCGGACATGCGCGAGACCGACGATACCGCGGTCCGCCGGGCCCGGGTTTTCGTCGACACGCGCCCCGGCGCCTGCCAGGAGGGCGGCGACATCGTCCAGCCGATCCGGACCGGGGTGCTCGACCCCGAGGACATCGCGGCCGACCTTTTCGAGCTGGCCCGGGGCGAGCGGGCCGGGCGCCGCTTCTACCACCAGATCACCTTGTTCAAGTCGGTCGGCACCGCCATCGAGGACCTGGCCGCGGCCGAGCTCATCGCCGAACGCGCGTAATCGCACACGACGGACTTAGCCCGGACGAGCCGGCCGCGCGGCGGCCTCTTCCGCTGGCGCACAATGGCGCCGGCGCGGCGCGGCGTGACCCCGTCCCCCGGCTCTGCTATACCCGCGCGATCATGGCCCCGGGCCCCAAAGACCGCATCTTCGTCGCCCTCGATACGCCGGACATCGACCGGGCCGCCCGGCTCGCCGCGGCCCTGGCCGGCGCGGTGGGCGGGGTGAAGATCGGCCAGGAATTCTTCACCGCGCAAGGGCCCGGCGGCGTGCGCGCCGCGGTCGGCGGCGCGCGGCTGCTCCTGGATCTGAAGTTCCACGACATCCCGAACAGCGTGGCCGGCGCGCTGCGCGCCGCGGCCCGCCTGCGCCCCTTCATGGTCACGGTGCACGCCGCGGGCGGCCGGGCGATGATGCGGGCCGCCGCCGCGGCCGCGCGCCAGGCCGCGGAGGACGCCGCTATACCGCGGCCCAAGGTGCTGGGCGTCACCGTGCTGACCAGCCTGGACGAGGACGATCTGGCCGGCGTCGGCCAGCGCGGGCCGATCGCGGAACAGGCCCGGCGCCTGGCCGCCTTGGCCAAGGCCAGCGGCTTGGACGGAGTGGTCTGCAGCCCGCGCGAGGTCGCGCGCCTGCGCGCCCTCTGTGGCGCCGATTTCGTCCTGCTGGTGCCCGGCATCCGGCCCGCCTGGGCCGCCACCGGCGACCAGAAGCGGGTCATGACGCCGGCCGAGGCGGTGGCCTCGGGGGCCGACTATCTGGTGATCGGCCGGCCGATTACGGCGCAGCCCGCCGCGCGCGCGGCGGCGCGGCGGATCGCAAACGAGCTGGCGGAACATGCCGGAGCCGGACGATGAGCCACACCACCCCACCGCCCGCCGCGATCCGGCTCCTGCCGGTCGGCGAAACGTTTTTCGAGGCCTACGGCACCGTCTTCAGCCAACTGCGCTCGGTGTTCAAGGCGGCGGCCGTGCCCTTTGTGCTCTCGATCCTTATCGTCTTGTTGTCACTCCGCGCCCGGGACGATTGGTTCCTCAACGTCCTGCTCACCCTCTTGAGCTTCGCGCCCTACACGATTTTCGGGGTCGCGTGGCACCGCCTCACCCTGCTGGGCCCGGCAACGGGCACCCCGCCGCTCATTCCCGGATGGCGCCGCCGCCACTGGCGGTTTTTCGGTTACGCGCTGGTGGTCATCCTGACCGTTTATGCGCTTTCGATCCCCTTCGTGCTGGTCGGGACCTTGCTGACGGCCACAGCAGGCAACGGCACTCTCTCACCCATGGCCGGCGCCGCCATCGTGATGGCCGTTATCGGATTCCTGATCGGCGTCCTCTATGTGGTGATGCGGTTGAGCTTCGTGTTTCCCGCCGTGGCGGTCGACGAGCGCTACGCTTTGCGAGATTCCTGGAGACATACCCGGAACCAGGGATTCCGCCTGCTTGGCGCGGTGATCCTCACGGCGCTCCCGATGGTCCTGATCATTTGGGCCGTCAGCGCAGCAATGGGGGCCTATCTGATGCCGGACCTCTCGACGCTTGCGGCGCGGGAGACCGCGTCCGTCGAGACAACCCTGCAGGCTATCCTCGAGGAAAACGCCGTGCCCCTGATCCTGTCCCAGCTGGTCCTGGCCGCGGTCAGCTACGTTCTGATGGCGCTCGTCGTTGCCGTGATCTCGATCGCTTTCCGGACCTGCACCGGCTGGGTGCCCGCGCGCGGCGGGCCGCCCGCGGCGACCCCCGGCGATGCGTCCTGGAACGGCGCGTAGCGCGATGTCGGTCGAGGCCAAGATCTGCGGCATCAACACCCCCGAGGCGATGGCCGCGGCGGTCGCGGGGGGCGCCGACTACGTCGGCCTGATCTTCTATCCGCCGAGCCCGCGCTACGTCACGCCCGAGAAGGCCGGCCGGATCGCCGCGACTGTGCCGGAACGGGTCGGAAAGGTCGGCCTGCTGGTCGACGCCGAGGATGCGGCGATCGAGGCGATCCTCGCGGCGGCGCCGCTCGACCTCCTGCAGCTCCACGGCAAGGAGTCTGCGGAGCGGGTCGGGGAAATCCGCGCCCGCTTCGGCCTGCCGGTCATGAAGGCGATCAGGATCGCTGGCGAAGCCGACGTGCAAGGCGCCGAGGCCTATTCCGGGGCCGCCGACCGCCTGCTGTTCGACGCCAAGCCGCCCAAGGACATGAAGGGCGTGCTGCCCGGCGGCAACGCGCTCGCCTTCGACTGGCAGCTCTTGGCCGGCCGCGACTGGGCCCTGCCCTGGATGCTCTCCGGCGGGCTGGATGCCGGCAACCTGGGCGAAGCGGTGCGCATCTCGGGCGCCAAGGCGGTCGACGTCTCCTCCGGCGTGGAAGACAAGCCCGGCGTCAAGAACCCGGAGAAGATCCGGGCCTTCCTGAAAACGGCCAAGGCCCTTTAGCCGACGGGAAGCTGGAATCTGCGGAATCTGGGGACAGTATACCTATTTCGAGGAATCTAGTGACAGTATACCTTTTTCTCCCCGTTTCCCGGGCGCGCACGCGGGCAACCCGGGGCGCCCATCCGCCGAAACACGAAAACCATATACCGTCCCCGGATTCCGAATATACTGTCCCCGGATTCCGAAAACCATATACTGTCCCCGGATTCCGTCCCCGGATTCTGCGGAAAACCATATACTGTCCCCGGATTAGGGGATGTGGAGCGGCGATCAGTCCGCAGGTCAGCCCTGCCCGAAGCGGGCCTGAGTCCGCCCGGTCCCGGCACCTGACCGGAGTCGAGCCCGCGGGCATTGCGGCCCATGGCGATATGCGGCAGAGTGCGCGCTCCTGATCCCGGAGGTGCGCCATCGGCGATGGAAACGCCGAACACTTATAAAGACGGGCCGGATAAGCGCGGCCATTTCGGGATGTACGGCGGCCGCTTCGTCGCCGAGACGCTCATGCCGCTCGTCCTCGAGGTGGAACGCGCCTACCGGGCGGCCCAAGACGACCCGGCCTTCAAGGCCGAGATCGCCGCCTTCGCCACGCACTACGTCGGCCGGCCCAGCCCGCTCTACTTCGCCGAGCGGCTGAGCGCGCATTT